>CAJQOK010000346.1 GCA_905479905.1 uncultured Aliterella sp. | reverse complement strand
GAAAAATATGACACCTCTAATATGCCAAAATCTGGGGTTGTCAACGTTGGCACACTGCAAATTGACACTAATAAGCGCCAAGTTTACAAGGAAAATGAGCGTATTTGCCTGACAGGCAGAGAATTTAGTTTGCTGGAAATGTTAGTTAGTTGCTGCGGTAGAACAGTCTCCCGCTCTGAGATTATAGAAAAAGTTTGGGGTTATAACAAAGCTCATAATGTCGATACGCGGATTGTTGATGTTCATATCTCCCGCCTGCGCTCCAACCTAGAGAAAGACCCAAAGAATCCAGAGTTAATTCTTACAGCACGAGGCATAGGCTACTTTTTTCCACACCTTGTCCAATTAACGCAAGCGTAAATAATCCTAAATTATTAATCGTTTACTATCTTGACCTGATTGTTGCCAGAAATAGAGGTCAAGTCATGTAGACTTCAAGCTTGGAATTTACACTGCATTCACAATCATTTTGCCCAAAAATGTTGCTTAAATATCATAAAGCACAATACTATCATTATGCTTTATAACTTTTGTAGCCTACTTTTATCCTATTGAATTATCTTCAAAGGCGGCACTCGACATACTATACTTGCCCAGTTCTCCACGATACCATTTCCCTTTCTTCGCACCAACCGACAGGACATTTGAGATACGTTCTCGCGCCTTGCTTTTAATATCTTTGGGTATTTCATCAACAAAGATGTTATTGACTATTGCCGTAATCTCTAGCACCTGCTCTGCGTGCTGTTGCATAACTTCAAAAACAGCAACAGACAAACTATCAGTGATAAACTCGTCTCGCAAATACTGCTGCCAAGTATCTGATTCCTTTTCTGTCTCCTTGGCGGGTGAGGATTTCTTACTTGGCTTGTCGCTGTTAATAGATAAGTTTCTTTTGCCTTGTCGCTTTGGAGGTTGTGGCGCAGCTTCGGTAATTTCTGTCGTTATCTCGTCTAATTCTAGAGTTATCTCTTCTTGAACAGGCGGTTCTGCTATATCTTCAACAACTGGTGTCGGTTCTGCTACGGTTGTAGGAGTGGCAGTATCTACCGGAGAAAATAGGCTAATAACGTTTTTGAGACTGTGGCGTTTTTCTCCAATTGACTGGAGTTGAAGTGTTAATTCAACTTCCTGTGTTGCTAATTTGGTATCGATTTCTAGTAGTTGGGCAACGATAGGCTCGGAGGATTGAGAGTTTTGCACTAGGAAAATAAGTTGAGGTAAACAATATATTCTTTATAGCTTAATTAAGCGGTAAGTTTTTATTAAGTATTAGCTAAAGGAGCAATCGAATCTCTTTTGCAAGGAGTTGTTAAGGAAACGTTCAATTTTGTCTTTGGCGCACGAATTTCATGTTTAGACATCTGTTCAAGTGTATTCTTTATACCGTTAAATATACTTGGGTAAATCCTTGGCGTAACTGGAGTTGCCTATCAAGCCATGATTGGCGAATTTTGCTTTGAATTAGGGGAGCTAGGCGACTCACACCGTATCTCATGAGTGCATTGTTTCGCAGTTGTTCCGCCTGAGCAACTTCCGCTTGTTGAAGCTGTTGGATCTGAATAATTTCCGGTTCGCGCTGGGCTTGGATTTGGGGAAGAACTGCATCAATTGTGGCAAAATTGGGCTGCGACTGCAATAGTGGAACGAGATAGTTAGCTGCCACGACAACATCGCGTAATGCCATATTAATTCCCTGGGCGCGGATTGGTGACATGGGATGAGCCGCGTCACCCAATAGTAGCAATCCTGGTATCTGCCAATGCGGACAGCGACCTACGACAATCGATAGCAACAACGGTCGCTCAATCGATGCCTGTTGGCGAAAATGCGTGGCTAACCAGTCGGGAGAAGCAGAGGCAAGTTTCTCTGCCCAATTGAGCTTCTGCCATTCAATCGGCTCGTTTTTCGGCAGCGACCATCCCACCTGAAGATTCCCTTGCGACCCTTGAAACACCCCAAATCCTTGACGACCACACAACAGCGAGTAAAACACATTTTCTGAAGCAAACTGTGGACTTGTTGGCAGTGTAAACCAGAGAATGTCAAAGCTTTGATATTCTTGCTTAAGGGGCAAATTGGCTCGTTGTCGCACGATCGAATTGCGTCCATCTGCACCAATAACGATATCTGCCGCGATCGCTCTACCATCGCCTAGTTTGACACCACTCACGCGCTCATTCTGCCACAATAACTCCTGAACCGCAGTGCCTTGGATAAGCTCAAAACTCTCACACTGCTTTGCTTTTACCCCCACTTCCTCAAGAAAAGCGGGCTGGGAAATTAGAGTACAGGGTTTACCTCCAAGTTCCATCGGTTCGTTAACCCGAAAGATGGGACGATTTTCAATATAAAACTCCCAAGCATTGAGGGGTCGGTGCGGGATTCGTTCTACTAAGTCCCAAAGCCCCATTTGTGCGATCGCTTCTAAACCACTAGGCATTAGCGCCTCTCCCCGAAATACTCGCCGAAAGCTGCGAGAGGCTTCAATCAATTTGACTGCAATGCCTCGTTTTGCTAAAAGCATTGCTAGGGTTAACCCCGTAGGGCCAGCACCAACAATTACAACCTGGGTCATTATTTGCTACAATCCGTAATACTTGCTAGATGGGATGAAAGCAATTACTCATACTTTCGGTAATGTTGATAAGTAAGCTAGATATAATCTTTGCGCTATATTACTGGAGCAGATTGGGCTGAAACAGTCTTTGTTAAAGGTGGCAGTGATTTAGCGGCGTTAGCGCGAAACATCCCAAATCGGCAAAGACCTGTGCCGAATGCCAGCCGCATTAGTAGGAGGGTCGGTACTTCTCGCAAAGATTTAATCAAACCAGATAGACCAAAACGTATTAATCCTTGCGGTCGAGCTAATCCCTGCCAGATAGAATCTAGCCAAGAAGGAAGCGTTTGCACTGTCCAGTCTGCGGTTACTACTTCTCCTTCAACCAGTCCCGTTGCTGCTAAAAGCTCGGAAAAGCCTTCGATGCTTGAAAATGCAGGATGAGACCACTGATCGAGAAGTTGCTGCATTACAGGTCTTTCCCAAAAATTGAGCGGCTTTTGGCGATCGTCTCTCTGGTTCCAGTCTGCTACAACTAATACACCACCGGGTTTTAGCACCCGCATTAACTCTGTGGCAAAAACACCTTTATCTGGCATATGGGGCCCAGCTTCAATTGACCAAACGACATCAAAACTCGCATCTGGAAACGAAAGTGCCATCGCATCATCCACCAAAAACTGCACGTTTTGCTCCGCAGAAGTTAACTGCTGGGCGCGTTCGACCTGTTGGGGACTAATGGTAATACCTGTAACTGCAAAGCTGTAATCTTGTGCCAAAATGCGGCTGCTACCTCCAATCCCACAACCGACATCTAAGACAGTAGTGCCAGGGGGTAATTTATCTAAGCCACCCCAACGAACCATTTCATGCACAAAATCAGATTTAGCTGTCAAAAAATCCTTTCGGCTTGGGGGCAAACCATAGTGACCTAAGTGGATATGTTCACCCCAGTAAAACTCTAAAATACCGTCTTCTGTCCACTCGTCATAGGAATTGGCAACAGAGTCAGCACCATAGCGACGAGCCGTGAATAAATAGAGCGCAATTCCTACTATCAAAAGTGTAAGCAGAATTCCCAACGCGGAGAAAAATAAATTCATCCAGATTTTGCCTCAACATTTTTGCTCAGCGCTTTTTCCCTCTTAGTTTCGTCTAGGAAATTTTGTTTTGTATCTAGAGGACTCGATTGGGCAACTTGACGAAATGATGCGATTGATACCAGGCTATTCGAGTCAGAATCCCACAAAATAAACTTTGCACAGGCAAGCATATCGCTGCTCCGCAACGTTTTTACTCTTGAGAGCAGGTGAATATTTTCATGATGACAAGCTTCGAGATTATAATTAGGGATTCTTTCAGAAAGATGATGAATATTATGGTAGCCAATGTCTGCTGTAAACCATTTGAGAATTGTTGGTAACTCCAAGTAACTGCTGCCCTCAATAGCTCCACTCAGGTAATCCCAACCTTCTGTGTTGTGGGCATAAGAGCCTTCAAAAATATGCTGCACAAAGAAGACCCAGATGAAAATTACAGCAGAAAAAGTCAAGACACTTAAGTAAATGCTTAAAAAGAAACCCGCACCCAGAAGATAGCTAAGGATAATCCCGCCGCTAACTACGCAAATATTGTTGAAAAGCAAATCCCAAAACTCGGTCGCCGTATGCCAATTTTTTGACTTATGGGCAGAGATGATTGCCGATAAACCCATGCCAGGATTTTTCTGCAAACAAGTAAATAGATGACGAGTAAAGTCATAAATTCCGACAATGAGGGCAAGCCTTGGCTGGATCA
>CAJQOK010000345.1 GCA_905479905.1 uncultured Aliterella sp. | reverse complement strand
GGATAAAGGCGATGCCATCAACAATAATTTTGTCTGGTGTTGCGATCGTTTCTGCTGTCATTGTCAAGATTTTTGCTTTCTAGGGTTAGTTTGTTTTCTTGCTGCCAAAGATGGATCTTTGCTGTACATTATTAACCGCTTAACTATAAGTAAAAATACTTATTTTATTTTGACAAGTGCCAAGTTAAAGGATAATTACTTTTTAAATATAAAGTGATAAATATATATCTTTATTCATGACGAAAGTTTGAGTTTTTGAGCCGAGTCTGTGGGTAATGACTTGATTTTTACTACATACTCAGGTGTTTACTCTACTTTAGTCCCTGTTACTAAATTAAAGCTTATAAACTATTGTAAACATCTTTAATATTTATACACAGCCCGTTAAATTTTTAGCTATAGAAATTAGCAATAAAGAGGAGGATTACAAGGATTAGGGGCGATCGCCAAATCCTTGTAGAAATACACTCAAACGTTAGTTTTTATCCTCTTTAGAGGCAATTAGCGCCATGTCATAAGCTCTGAGATACTGATCGGTCATCGATTCAACACTAAAATTGTTAATTACATAATCTCGACAAGTTTGGCGATCTAGCTTACTAACTAAGGGAACCGATTCAACCATTTTTTCGATAGAATGACAGACAAAACCTGTCTTTTCATGGGCAATAACTTCAGGTACAGAACCCAAAGCCATACCAATTACAGGAGTTCCGGTCGCCATAGATTCAATCATTACTAGCCCAAAAGGTTCGCGCCAAGTAATCGGAAACAAAGTCGCCGTAGCACCGCTTAAAAGCGCAACTTTTTCATCGTGGGAAACTTCGCCCAAATACTGAATTTGCTCTCCGTCGATGTGGGATTCTAGTTGTTCTGAGTAAAAAGCGCGATCCACCGCATCAATTTTACCAGCCATTTTCAACGGCAACCCACTAGCACGAGCAATTTCAATTGCTTGCAAGGGCCCTTTTTCTGGAGAAAGCCGCCCGACAAAAGCTAGATAAGCAGGTTGGTTCGGGGTAGCACAAAAAGGATAAGCCTTGGTATCAATACCGTTGTAGACCGTATGGATATAGTTTAAGCCTAGGCGGGGTTCTCTTTGCGCCTCGCTAATACTAATGTAAGGCTGCCATGCAAACTGACGAAACATTTTTTCGTTGTCTGGGGTAAAAATTCCGTGCATGGTGTGAACTGTGGGAGTTTTAACCAAGCTGCTATAGGGAAGCCCCGCACAGCCAACATGAGAATGAATAATATCAAAATGATGGGCTTGTCTGTAAACATCATGCAGCATCATTTGTTCGTAAAGCCCTGGCTCTTTGATACTAGGATCGAGTCTAAGAGCTTGGTCGTGTACTGATTTGAGTTTGGCTGTAGTAATAGAGTCACCAGAAGCAAACAAAGTAACTTCATGACCTCGGCGGACTAATTCATCGCTAAGTAAGCTGACAATTAGTTCTATACCGCCGTAGCGGAAAGGGGGAACGCGCTCCCACAAGGGAGCAATTTGAGCAATTTTCATAGGTTAATAGCGGCAAAAAGTAGCAAACGTAGGTAAAAATCCTCGCTGGCGATCGCACAAAAGCAGGTATAGGAAAAACATCTTTAATAAAGCAATTCCTTAATGAAGATATAACATTGACAGGTACGGCAAATATAGAATGTATATCAAATTTGAGAAACTTTAGCCGACTTAATAAAGCAAAAGACTTAACGCTTCTTCGGTAGGATAAGTAAAGAAGATTATTAATGGTGGTTTTTGAGTTCCAGCAACCGCCATAATTTCCAATTCCAGACAGCGACAACAAGCAAAGTAAGTTTTTTGCTCTACTTCTTGGCGCGGCAGGCAACGGGAAAGTAGTAAGACGTAAAGAAAGACAAGCTATGAGCATTTCTACGGTTTCCATGTTGAGCGATCTGCTAAACGCCATACCCCAACTTCGACCTCAGCTTTATTTCAAGGCTGCCTTAACCGCGCTTTCTCACGCGATGGAAGATCAAGTATTAGCTGATAATACTGATCAACCTTTATTAATTGCTAGTTTTCAACGAGAACGTTACTATCGCCAAGAAGCCCATCGTTACAAGCGAATTGCCAAAAGGACAGACCAAGTTTATATACTCTCAGCTTTAGAAACAGATTTTACCAATGCTTCGGGTTTTTATGAAACGATCGCCTTTGATTTAGAGGATGCTTTAAGTCAAGAGTGGCATTTAGTGATAATTGGGCAGCAATACGCTACTTGCTTGGTATGTAGAGAGCGGTTTATGAATCCAAGTAAAAAGTCGCAAATGCCTAATACTTTTGACATCGACTCGTCGCGCCAATTTGAAGGGATATTGACAAGAGATCGCACTGTTAGTTTTAAAGCCGCAGAATTATTATTAGCGAGAATCCTTGGCTACAGACCAGAATTAAGCACCAAAATTGAGCAAGCACGAGAGAATTTTGGCATTTCAAATCCTAGCAAGCGTAAATCGCCAAAAACGCCTAAAACCTTAGCGATCACTGCTCCAGAAATTAGCTTTTCAAACATCGATCCCGATCCATTTGTGCAGCGTTTGGTTACTTATTTGCAAGCAGGGCAATATAAATTATTAAAAGCTTACGGTGCGATCGCCGAGCAAGAACGCAAAGAGCGGCTTGTCAACTCAATTACAGCAGCTATCCGGCGCGGAAGTAACACAGGTCAACCTCTACACCCCCAAGAAATTCTCTCGGTAGCGGTGGAAGAATTAGGACAAGCGCTGTCAGTGTGTCGCTGCTTAATCTACCGAGCGGGAGCAACCGAAACCACCGCAACTATTAGTAACGAGTTTTTAAAAGAGTCCGTGTCATCGGTTGCTGGACAAGATTTACAACTGCAACAGCACCCTTTATTTCAAGAAGTAGTACAACAACAAGAAAGTATTGCCATTACAGACACCCAAACCGACGATCGCATTACAAATTCTGTAGCGTTGCAAGGGCTTGTAACGCGCTTTAGTCTCCGTTCTTGGCTAATGGTTCCTGTACTGTACCAAAGGCGCTTTTTAGGCACAATAGAGTTGCATCATTG
>CAJQOK010000344.1 GCA_905479905.1 uncultured Aliterella sp. | reverse complement strand
TTAGTCGGTTCTACAAAACTTGCTTGTTCAAAGGTAACGTGATCGGGTATTGGTATTAAACCACCATTGCGGACAATATGACCGGGAACTTTGACATACTCAGCAAAACCGCCGCCACTGGCATTAAAACCCGCCGTTGTGGAGATGTTTTTGTAAACATCGCACATCGAAAAATTGTCATGAAGGCAGTATTGACAACGCATACACGGAATATGGTGCATGACAACTACCCGCGCGCCGACTTGCCAATCCGTAACATTTTTACCTACTTTAGCAATAACTCCTGCCATTTCATGTCCAAAAATGCGCGGTGGTTCAAACAGGGGATAAAGAATCTTTTTGATATCTGACTGACACAATCCCACTACGTGAACTTGAACCAAAACCTCATCATCGGCGAGAGTTGGTACAGGCAATTCTTCATAACTCAGTTGATTAACGCCTCTAAATACCTGTGCTTTCATAATTTCCTCTTACCCAGCAACTTTAGACTTTAGCAAAAGTTAGGGCAACTATTGCACCGCAAGAAAGATACGTAACCAACACTTAGCAAGTAAAATCAAATAGATTAGTAATAAGGGCGATGCTAGGCAAGTTACTCAGAGGGCGCTATCAAATCGTCGATACCCTTAGTTCTGGAGGGTTTTGTCAAACTTATCTAGCAAAAGACATCTCTGTTGCTGACAGTCCAACTTGCGTCATCAAACAGCTTAAGATTGTACCGAGTTTTACAAACCATCTCCCAACCCTTGACAGGTTGCTAGAACGAGAAGCTGAAGCTTTAAAAAAATTAGGCAGTTATGACAGAGTTCCCCAACTTCTAGCTCATTTTGAAGAAGACAAGGAGTTTTACTTAGTTCAAGAATTAATTGTCGGACATCCCCTGACTGAAGAATTACATCAGGGTGTGCGTTGGAGTGAAAGCCAAGTTACCGAACTACTAATAGAAGTATTAGAAATTTTAGAATATATCCACCGCCAAGGATTAATTCATCGAGACATCAAACCTAGCAATTTAATTAGAAGAAAGCAAGACAATAAGCTAGTTTTAATCGACTTCGGGGCTGTTAAGCAAGCTTGGACGCAAGTAATTACGAGTGGAGGCACAACCTCTACCAATTATGCTTTTGGTGTCGCCGCGACGATCGCCATCGGCACAGTAGGTTATACTCCCCCAGAACAGGAAAGAGGTTCACCACGCCCTAATAGTGATATTTATGCGTTGGGTGCGATCGCAATTCAAGCCCTAACGGGATTAGATCCTACCCAAATACTAGAAGATAATGAGACTGGAGAGATGTTGTGGCAGCACCACGCTCAAGTTAGCGATCGCCTAGCAACTATTATCAACAACATGGTACGCTACCACTTCAAAGAGCGTTACCAGTCTGCAACAGAGGTAATCAGCGCTTTACAAGTCCCAGCGCCTCCTGTACCGATACAAGTCCCACCGCAAGTTAAAACAAAACCTAAAAATCTTCAACTATTTATAGTTTTAGCTGTCAGTTTGGCTACCAGTTTAGCTATCGGTGGCTATTATTTATTCAAATCGCCCCCAACACCAGCACCAAGCAAACAGTACAACTTATTTAGAACCACTGGTAAAGTCAAAAATCTTACCTTAGCAAAAACTCTACTAAGTCATTCTCAACCTGTTTGGGCGACGGCTATTAGTGCCAACGGGCAGGTTTTGGCAAGTGGTAGTCAAGACCGCACTATCAAGGTGTGGAATGCTGCTACAGGTCAGTTGCAGCGTACTCTAACGGGACACGAAGACACTGTTCGATCTTTGGCAATGAGTGCGGATGGACGCACCCTAGCCAGTGGTAGTGGAGACACAAAAATCAAGCTATGGGACTTACAGACAGGAAGGTTAAAAAGTACATTTTCCGGTCATTCTAGCCCGGTGTGGGCGGTGGACTTAGCCCCAGATGGCAAAACCCTCATTAGCGCAAGTGTTGACGGTAGTATCAATATTTGGAATCTACGCACGGGTGCAGCTAAAACCATTAAGTCGGCCCACAGTAGTAGAATTTTCTCTATTGCCCTTAGTCCTGACCAACAAACTTTTGCCACTGGTAGCAATGATAAAACTATCAAGCTGTGGAATTTGTCAACAGGTAAACTAATTCGGACTATTAACAAACATACTGATGCGGTGAGGACAGTTGCTTATAGCCCCGATGGTACGCAACTTGCTAGTGGTAGTTGGGACAAAACTATTTATATTTGGAATTCCAACACCGGAAAACTATTGCAGACTTTAACAGGACATAGCGATCGCATTGTTACTGTGGTTTTTAGCAACGACGGACAGCAGTTAGCAAGTTCGGGTATTGAACCTACTATTAAATTATGGGATATAAAAAGCGGTAAATTGCGGCAAGAATTATCTGGACATTCCGACTGGGTTTTAGCTTTAACGACAGATTCCAGTAGCAATAATTTAATTAGCAGTAGCAGAGATAACACAATTAAAATTTGGCAGCGATCAAACCTCTTTGGCAAGCAATAGCCGCCCTAAATAAGGCAAACTAGATAAGGACAGCGTTTATTAATTGACAGCAATAACAACGCTTGATACCATAATCCCTTTTAATTTCTGGTTTGACTGCTCATGATTTGGCCCTTTAAGCCTCGTTTTCAAAAACAAATTGCCCGGATTGAAATTACAGGGGCGATCGCATCTAACACCCGCGTTCAAGTATTAAAAGCCCTCAAAACCGTTGAAGAAAGGCGCTTTCCAGCTTTGTTACTCCGCATTGATAGCCCTGGCGGGACGGTGGGAGATTCCCAAGAAATTTATAGCGCCTTGAAAAAGCTCCGAGAAAAGGTCAAAATTGTTGCTAGTTTCGGCAATATTTCCGCTTCTGGTGGCGTTTATATCGGCGTGGGCGCAGACTATATTATGGCAAACCCCGGCACAATTACCGGAAGCATCGGCGTAATTCTGCGCGGCAATAATATAGAAAGGTTGCTAGAAAAAATTGGCGTATCGTTTAAGGTAATTAAGTCTGGCCCTTATAAAGATATTTTAGCCTTTGACCGCCAATTAACCGAGCCAGAACAGCATATCTTACAAGAATTAATTGACACAAGTTACCTACAATTTGTAGAAACTGTAGCCGAAGGACGCAATTTAAGCGTTGAAAAAGTCAAAACTTTTGCCGACGGGCGAATTTTTACCGGACAACAAGCTGTAGAGTTAGGTGTTGTCGATAGATTAGGTACAGAGGAAGACGCTAGACGTTGGGCTGCCGAATTAGTAGGGCTTGACCCTGAGAAAACGAAGTGCTACACCTTGGAAGAGCGCAAACCATTTTTAAGTCGTTTGCTAAATAATCAAGCGGGTAAAGCAGCATTAATAGGTAACTTAGGATTATCTGGTTTATCGGTGGGCAATGATTGGCTAGAGTTTGAACTATCTACCAGTGGTTTACCACTATGGATGTACCGACCTTAATTAAATTGGTAATTGGTAATTGGGGATTGGTAATTGGTAATAATTCCTACTCAATTTAGTATTTATTAAAATGTAGAAAATATTTAGCCTTTATCTACCCAAAAACAGCTAATATTACAACAAAAACCCTAAAGGCTATACAGGAGGACTTTGGCGTGGAGTGGCGACTTCGGGCAATTCGTGGGGCAACAACTGCTACAGAGAATACAGTTGAGGCAATTACAGAGGCGGTAGCGGAACTATTAGATGAGACAGAAACACGAAATCAATTAGATCCAACCGAGATTGTGAGTGTAACTTTCTCTGTTACCCGCGATTTGGATGCAATTTTTCCCGCCTCAATCGCCCGTCACCGTCCCTACTGGGACAATGTAGCCATGTTAGATGTTCAGCAGATGCACGTTGAAGGTAGTTTGCAGCGCTGCATCCGCTTTCTGATTTTGATCAATATTCCCGCTAATCACAATAAAGTTTGGCATACTTACCTGCGTGAGGCGCAAAACTTACGTCCTGATTGGATGTCTCCTCCTCAACTATTCTCTCCAATCGGGTAATCACTTATTGCGGTACGACCTCTTTTTGCTTTGGGGTTACGGCTTTTTTGTGGGGGTGAATCCCAATAAAAAGATCGTAAATAAAGCTCCAAAAGTCTCTTTTTTGCAGCAACCCAGAAGTTTGATAGCAACCTTTAGCATCTAAAAGCGGCTTAGTGGCATAATAAGCATTTTGGTAGTT
>CAJQOK010000343.1 GCA_905479905.1 uncultured Aliterella sp. | reverse complement strand
TGACTTACGCGCTAGATACTTACCGTTTTCAGCGTCTTGCTCAACCTTGGATTAATTCAACTAAGTTAGGCTCGGCGCTGGTTGTACCAGGAATTCGTTTATTTAATTTAACGTCTCCCGTAGCAGTAGATCAAATTCAGTTAGCGCGAGATTTGCCCATTAGTGGTTACGCTCTATTTGCTGTAGATAATCTTAACAGCGACTTGCAGGGAATCTTTCAACGCACCCAAGGCGGTGCGAAAGAGCCAATTCCTTACCGTCAGCCTTTCGGTGCGGCGGCGGCTAGGTTTACCTCCTTACAACAGCAATGGGATTATTTATTAGCTAATAACCAACTTATTTTAGTCAAAAGCGGACAACCCACTTTTAACGCCAAAGCAAAGGTATTAGAAACGGCTTTAGCCGAACTTGCAGCTAATCCTACACCTGGGCGATTGAGTACCGCCAAAGGGGCGTTGAGGGCTTTTGAGTCGCAATTTATTGATGGAATGCGCTTTTATCGGTTAGACAATCCTTACCAATTTAAAGTTTGGTTGAATCGGATCGATGCTATAGAGCGATTATTGGTTTATGGCGATCGCGTGGTTATCAAAAAGAACCGCTAAATCTCGCGTTTGGGAATCACAATATAACCGTTAGCGCGATCGCCTAAGACTATATTTCTTTCTTTTCCCCAATACCACCAGTAAGCACCAACGTAAGCGCAAATTATACTATCTAACTTGTCTTCTAAAGCTTTTAAAGCTTTTCCTGTTGTCGGGATTTCGGCAAATAATACCGGATGAGAATTTAGATTGAGAGCGGGTTTAAAGGTAGGCAAAACATCCACAATATATTTATACAGTTTGATTAGTTCCAAGCGCCGCTCTAATATGCGTCCTTTTTTGTACTTGAGAATTAAAGGTAAGTTAAATAATTCCACGAGCGCCGGATGGGGGAATACTTCAATTTGATATCTACCTAGTTTTTGCGGTGTAATTTCTGGTGCGTGGACAAAACCTCGGTTTTCTAGTTCTATGCCAAAACCAACAGTGCGATCGGCAAAAGCCAGACCAAGATTAGCCGGATAACAACCCGCATGGTAGCGTCCAAAATATTTATGGGTTAGTTTGTCTGGTAAGCGGCTTCCCGTCAGGTTGGGGATGATTGTAGGGGCATCTACAGCCACGATCGCGCTATCTTGAAGTTGAACGCAGTTGTCTAACCAAAAAAGCACCTCAGAAATTGCTTCAAGACGATCTAAATTGAGTAAATTTAAGTTTAAGTCTACCAATTCCAAGCAACATAACCCGCTTGGTTGCGATTTCCAGCCTAGATCGATACCAATAAATTTCATTTAAAAAAACTGAGCTTTTAATTTACACCTAATGGATTTGTGGCTTGAACAACTTTTAATAGATAGCCGATCGCCATTATTCGATGCAGCACGGGTTAAAGCTTTTGGCATTACACCATTGAATGAATACGCGCCTATTTTTCGCTCTATTTACCCAAATTGCAGCCAATTTAATCAACAAACTCTAAAGCTTCCCGCCGATAAGTTTGCCCTCAATCTATGGACTTTGTGGCTACCTTTGGCAATGCTGATAGCAACGTGGCGGAAGTCGCAATCAAGACCTTTAATTCAAGGTATTTTAGCCGGACAAGGCACAGGGAAATCTACTTTAGCTTCTATCCTAATATTGATTTTGGGTGAGATGGGTTATCGCACTTGTAGCTTGTCTTTGGATGATTTGTACAAAACTTACGCAAGTCGCCTAATTTTAAAACAGCAAGACCCGCGTTTAATTTGGCGTGGCCCTCCAGGTACTCACGATTTAGATTTGGGTGTCAATGTCTTAGATGCGTTACATCAGCCTAATTCTGACGCAGTAATAGAACTTCCCCGCTTTGATAAAGCTGCTTACAACGGTGCGGGAGAGCGAGGAATTCCTGAAGCCGTTTCTAGGGCGGATATCATTTTATTTGAAGGTTGGTTTGTCGGGGTTCGACCCATCGATCCGGGAGTTTTTGACACCGCAGCACCGCCAATTATTACCGATAGCGATCGCCAATTTGCCCGTGATATGAATGCAAAGTTAGCAGATTATCTACCTTTATGGGAAAGATTAGATCGGTTAATTTTGCTGTATCCTCTTGATTATCGTTGGAGTTTGCAATGGCGACAACAAGCCGAACATCAAGCTAAGTCTTTGGGTAAATCAGGAATGAGCGATTCAGAGATAGTGCAGTTTGTCAATTATTTTTGGCAAAGTCTGCATCCAGAATTATTTATCAAACCTTCACTCTCGGTAGATTTGGTAATTGAAATTATGAGCAATCGCTCTTGGGGTAAAATCTACTAGCCGAAAAAGAGTTACTTTTGTAAAGCTGCAAACCCAGTTTACCCATTACCAATTACCAATCACCAATTACCAATTACCCATTACCAATTACCCATTACCCATACAGCGTGATAGTTACAGAAAATAAAATTAAAGTTGGCTCAATTGATTGGTTCTACCGTGAGTCTACCCCAAGAAGCGAAACAGACTTAGTACCAGTAGTTTTATTACATGGTTTGCCTACCCATAGCTACCTTTGGCGGCAAATTATGCCAGGTTTAGCAAATCAAGGGACAAGATGTATTGCTCCCGACTGGGTTGGTTTTGGCTTTTCTGCTAAACCTGAACTCAAAGAATTTAATTATACTCCTGACGCTTTTATTAATGCTTTAGCCGAATTTCTGCAAGCGCTAAAACTCGAACGTTTTTCTTTAGTAGTCCAAGGCTTTTTAGGTTCTGTAGGCTTACAGTATGCTTTACGTCATGCCGAGCAAATTGAAAGTTTGGCAATTTTAAATACGCCCCTTGCCTCTAGTGCCAAATTACCTTGGCAAATGAAACAATTGGGTTTACCTTTAGCAGGAGATATGTTGACTCAAGATCCTTTGCTAGTAGATCGAACTTTAGAAAGTGGTAGTCGGTATCGAATAGGCGATCGCGATTTAGATATGTATCGTCAGCCGTTTATAAAAAGTTCCTCCGCCGGACGCAGTTTAATGTCTGTGGTGCGAAATTTACAGTTGCCTTCAGCAATGGCAGAAATAGAAGCTGGATTTAAACAATGGCAGTATCCTACAACAATTATTTGGGGAATGACCGATCCTTGGCTACCTCCTACAATGGCTCAAAGTTTTGCTTCCGCTATTCCTCACTCAAACTTTATTGAATTAAAAGAAGCGGCACACTATCCTCAAGAGCATTTCTATGATGTAGTTCTAGAAAGCCTTTTACCTTTTGTTCGCCGGGTTAGTTAAAAGCCAAAACTATTCCCCTTAGTATAAATACTAAGGGGACAAAATGATCCATGCCAGCAAATTCTTAATGCTTGCTCTCTAAAACGGCTAAGGCTAATACTTTAGCTACACTTTGTTCTAAAGTTTCACTATCGGTTTTGCATTCTACTTCAGGATTAATCGGTGGTTCGTAAGGGTCATCTATAACAGTAAAATTTTTAATTATTCCTGAACGAGCTTTTTTATATAACCCTTTAACGTCTCTTACTTCGCATACTTCCAAGGGTGCAAACCAATACTTAAATTCAGGGGGACACTAAAAGCTAGAGTTTCCCTGAATAGTTTTGTAGGCGTTCAAAGTTTCCTTGGCGGTTCTCTCCCAAGAATACAACTTTGCTTGGGCTTTACCTTTAACAATTAGCTCATTACGTAAGGTGCGATCGCTCACTACACGCAAAATTGCCTCTGCTAAACTAATTACATCCTTGGGATCGACTAAAATAGCCGCGTCTCCGGCTACTTCTGGCAATGATGAAGTATTAGACGTTACCACCGGAGCGCCTAAAGTCATTGCTTCTAGTACAGGTAAGCCAAACCCTTCATAGTAAGAAGGATAAACAAAAACGTCAGCTTTTGCATAAAATAGAGCAACTAATTCATCTGGTAAGTAGTCTAGATGATGAATACAATCAAACCAAGGTGAAGATGCGATCGCCTGAAATATAGGTTTGTATTGCCAGCCTTTTTTACCAATTAAAATCAAATTGTGTTCAATTTTGTACCTTTGTTTTAAATAGTTAAAAGCATTAATTAAAGTAATAATATTTTTTCTTGGTTCTAAGGTACTGACAAAAAGTAAATAAGGACGAGAAAAATCATAATTTACTACTGGTGGCTCCTTTTGATTAGATATATAACGACTAGCCAAAGGAGTTACAACAACTTTGTTAGGTTCAACTTCTAAGTAATTTACAATATCCTGTTTAGAGCTTTCAGAAATCGTTAAAACTAGGTCAGTCCACTGTAAGTTTTTTCTAATCTGCTGGTGATAAGCTTTAACTACCGTATCCGTATATTGAGGGTATTTAATAAAGCTGAGATCGTAAATATTCATCACCTTTAAGCTTTGCTTACACGGATAAACCGAGTAATTTGTACCATGAACTATATCGGGATTGCCCAAATATTGCTCATAATACTCCCAGGCTGGTTTGTAGGATGTTGCTACTAGCAAGTTATACAATCTAACTGGTAAAGGTAGCATACACAAATTAAGGTAATGACTAAGTTCTGGAGGAAAAGATAAATCCCGCCTCAACCACTTTTTTAAACCCGGTTGATAAGCAATTCCTAATTGGAAATTTTCTGTTTCTTGGAGTGCGTGTAGAGCATAAATTAAGTTAGCAACATAGTAACCAACCCCACTAGGTTTGGGCGCTACTGGAGTACCATCAATTACAACCTTAAACATACAATTATTTAAAACGTATTTGTCAAAGTTATTAAAAAAATTGAACTAAAATAGTGCCTCACTAAACTGCACTATTAAAGTATTAATAGAAAACCTAATTGAATCAATATCTTAGTTATGTTTATTTAAGAGAAACATAGCTAGATAAAATTTACTTTGCCCAATTAGCCAATAATTTAGTAATTTTTATGTAACTTAACTCTATTAATCAGTTGCCACTTTGTAATTTTTGGCTAGTTTTTAATGTTTAAAAGATTGATATAGCTGAATGTGTGCTTCTACTGCTTTACCCCATAGATTTTCTTGGCAGTAATTTAAAGCATTATTTACTAATTTATTTTGCAGGTCACAATTGGCATATAAATTTTTAATTTGATAGGCTAATTCTCTTGCAGAACCAGGTGTAAATAAATGGAAACAATCGGCTTCTTCATTTATTTCAGTAAAAGCTCGAATTTTACTAGCAACAACAGGTTTTCCTGATGCTAAAGCCCATGTAATTGCGGCAGATGAAGATAATTGAGTTTCGGGTTCATAGGGTGCAAGACAAAAATTTGTTACGCTATAGTATTTATTGAGTTCTTCTAACTCTAAATACCCTGTCATTTTTACTCGTTCATCTAAGTTATTAGAGCGGATCGGATTGTTTTTGCTATTATTTATTAGTCTAATTATATCATCTAGTGTTTTATCATTACCATAGGGATGAGGCATACCAATAATTATCAAATAATACTCCTTCGGTAAGTTTTGCAGAGCGCGTAATGCTGTTAGGTAACCCTTATAATGAGAAATAAATCCAAACATAGATAGAATTATAGAATCTGCCGTAAATCCTAATTCCTTTTTGATAGATATTTTTTGTTCTTGGCTAATATTTAAGATAGGTATCGGAGAAATTCCCTGCTTTAATATATGAATTTTGTTAGGCTTAAATCCACTATCTATAAATATACGTCTTGAGTTTTTAGTGTGAACAATTGCATTCAAATTACTTTTTGAATTAAACAAGCGTGATACTAATAAATTCCATTTAGATTCTGATAACTTTTTTTTAACGATTTTAACTACACTGCCTTGACTCGATTCTTCAAAAAAACTCGGTTCGCTGTGAAATGTAACAAATACTAACTTTTGTAGCTTTAAAATCCTTGAGAGAAAATATGAAAATATCGATATTGATGTATCTAGATCGTAAGCACCAGCAAAAAAGCTGAATTCGTGTTGAATATGAATGACATCATAGGCAACTAATTTTTCTATCATGCTCTCAAAGTACTGACTGATTTCGTTCTTAGCCATGTACTTAAGTCGCTCTCGTTCAATAGGAATAATGTCGCATTGAACCCCAGAATCTAACATACTTGCAGTCAGCTTCTCTGTGTAACCAGCTATGCCACAGGGGACTTTCCAGGTACTAACTTGAACAACTTTCATCTTATCTAAAACTATTTGTTTTGCTGTTTGTAACTAATATTTGCACCAATAACTGCACAAATACACAATAAAAATATAAACTACATTTGGAAAAAATTTTAAGTTTGTGGTCTACTTACCGCCGGAATTAACTGTGCTAAGGTAATGAACGATAGCTTCCTGTGATTTACCAATAAATTTCAACCGACCTTTGTCTAACCATAGAACTTGGTCGCATGACTTTTCGATGAACCCTAAATCATGAGATACAACTAAAATAGTTGCATTTGCACTCCAAAATTTATTAATACGCTGCTGGCACTTATTTTTAAAACTCTCATCTCCTACGGAAAGAACTTCATCTAAAATTAAAATATCTGGTTGTACATCAGTTGCGATCGCA
>CAJQOK010000342.1 GCA_905479905.1 uncultured Aliterella sp. | reverse complement strand
CCGGCAGTGGCTTCTGGCTCATTGTTCCAGATGGGTAAACTAATACCTACAGTTTGACACTTTTCTTTTTTAGCTAACTTAGCGATCGCCGCCCCGCAACGCCGCCAATTGTCTAATTTTAGTTTATCGGGTTTGCCAAGTCCTACTAATAGCACTTTACGCACCGAACTTGCGCCACCGACTCTAGTTACAACACTACTGCCATCTTTGCCCTTAAATTCTGTCTCGGCGATTACTTCTTTCAACACACCAGCAAATTTTTCATCTAACTGGGTCAAATCGTCCGATTGTTCTACCGTATCTTCAAATAACCCCAATACTAGGGCATCGCCAGCCCAATCTAATAATGGCGTATCAACTGCTCGAATTTCCATCCTTTGTATCTCGCTCAAAGCTTCTATTTCTTCCAGTATTGCGTAAAATTTCCGTACTCTAAAGCGTTTTTTGGGCAATATGAAAAGCGCTTAAATGAGAAAGTTGAACGCTATTTTTGCCGTTTTGTTCTAAAATTCCTTTTAGCGCAGCAAATAAATCGTCTCTTTGCTGTGGTTCTAGCGCCATATAGGGCGAATAAGTGCTTAATAGCAGCAAATAATCATCAATGCTGTAAGTTACTTCCCATTGCATTTGTTCAGACACCAAGCCGCCAAAATGCCCAGAATCAGTAACAACTTGTCCAAACTCTTTTAGTATTTGGGTTTGAGTTGCTCTGTCTTCGTATTTCCCTAAAGACGGAGCATATTTTTGGTAAGCTTCTTTTAACGATTGGCAAACTTCATAGGGTAGTTGCGCCGTCATATTCCAGAGCAAAATTAGATAGCCGTTATTTTGCAAAGCCGCCGCCGCTTTTGGGTAAACAATTTCTGGTGTTATCCAATGAATAGAAGTTGCAGCTAAAACTGCGTTAAATCTTTCTGTCTCTACTTCCCACTCCTCAAAGGTAGTATTGTTAATCTCTACCTGTGGATAGGTCGCGCAGTTTTGTTTAGCTAACTGACAAGCAGCCATACTTGGCTCAATACAAATCAACTTGTAACCCTTTTGAGCAAAGGCAACTGTAGCATTTCCTGGGCCGCATCCTAGTTCGAGAATTGCTGCATTTGGGGGAAGTTGGGTTAGTTCAATTATGCGATTAATTAAAGCTTGAGGATAACGCGGTCTAACCCGATTGTAAGCTTCTGCTACAGCACTGTACCAGCTTTTGCGTTGCTCAAAAGGATAAGCATCAGCGCCAAACTTCGGGTTATTTTGGTGCATAAGAGTAATGTTACACAATTTTAATATTGGCAGGAAAATTAGGGCGTTTGGTTATTCTGTCAACCCCAGAAATATTATCTCTGTTTTGCAACGCTCTGTTGCATGGGAGATCCCCCCTAACCCACGTCAATAAAGCGGTCAGGTTCAGCTACACCGCTTTTTGACTCCCCTTAAAAAAGGGGGAAAAATATCTATTAGCCACCGTTTTAAAGCAAGAGTATAACAATCGGGTAATAATCAAAAGACTTTTAATTCGTCCTCTTAGTTTATTCAAAAAACAAAGCCTCTTTTCTGTACTTATAACAACTAAAACTTGGTGTTTCAGCTAATTTTTAACCACTCTTTAAGTTCCTCAATTAACCAAAGACGTTCTACTTCTGTTAACGGTGGAGAAAATGAATATTTTTTGCCGACGGTTTCTATAACTAATGCCAGCCTAGAATATTCAATATTTTTTTCCAACGTTGTCGGAAAAATGTTTTGAATTTCTGAACTATAGCCTTGCTTTTGGCTGTAAGTAAAGCCAAATAACTTTAATTTAACTAAAAAGTTTTCCCTGTTTAAGTCAATCTCCGTTCGTCCGCAAGAACTTTCTAACGTGCGAAACCACATAAATACAAAAGGAATTAAAATCGAACAAATAATTACCGATGGAATCAGATAAGTAATCCCCGGTTGTAGTAAAAACCCTACTGTAAGCATTGAGGCAACAGCTAAAAAGGGCGTAATAAAAACTGTTGATATGAGAAAAAAAGGTAATCTTCCAATACTTTTATCTATCGGCGGTATAGCTATATTTAATTCATCAATAGACTTAGTTAACTTAATTCGAGTATCTTGAGGTTGAAAGTTTTTACTAATACTAGAAACTATAGGTTGCTTAAGTTCTAGCATTTCCAACGCTTGACGAGCATTGCTAGGTCTGCGTTCGGGTGCGGGTTCGGTTAGGTGTTCTAACCATTGAGTAAAAAATGGGCTAAGACTAACACAACTTTTAAACTGAATTTTTAGTTCTTTTTGGGGTAAATCCGCCGGACTTGTCCCTGTAACCAAATGAATTAAAGTTGCACCCAAACCATACAAATCTGTAGCGGGAACAGCGCGATCGCCAAATTGTTCCATCGGCGCATAACCATAGGTTCCTACCACCGTAAAAGTAGCCCCTACAGTCGCTACACGGTCTTGTACGGCTCCAAAATCTATTAAATGTACGCGATCGCCTGCCCCCAAAATTAGATTGCTAGGCTTGATATCTCGATGGAGTACCGGGGGATTTTGTTCGTGCAAATATATGAGAATTTGCAGAATTTCTTTAGCAATATGTTCTACTTCAAGTTCGCTAAACTTTCTCCCTCGATCTAATAATTCCTGGAAAGAACAACCAAGAATATAATCTTCGACCAGCACAAACTTAGGATCTGGCGCTTCATGGCAAAAATAGTCTCGATACTGAGGAATTTGGGGATAATTAAGCTGTTGGAGAACTTTTGCTTCGCGCTCAAATAACTTAACATTAGCCCAATCTACCACCGCCCCAAAAGTCAATACTTTGACTACAACTTGCTCTTGGCGGACAATATCTATAGCCAGCCAAGTTTGCCGTAAAGGATTATGACTTAACAGTTTTTGGAGTTGATAGCGATCGCGTAATATCTGCTGTACTTCTAACATCGTCATTGAAAAGTTAATTGACCGCTTTGATACAAATCTTGCACAACTTGAGTAGTACAAACCACTGCTACAAGGGCGATTATAACTAAGGGAGACAAACCAACTCCGGAGATCGCTAAAATAATCAGCAAGGCGGCGGCGACAAACCGATACTTACTTCTAACTTTGCACCTAAAAATTACCCCTGTACGGTGCAGTAACCCCAGAGACAGCATACACATCGCCACCCCCCCACACAACAACCAACGATAGGGCGTACTCAAAGTATTATTTGCCTCACTTGCAATCAGATGTTCTACAGCTACACCTGTAGCTGACAAACCGATAACCAAAGGTAAGTGACCGTAAAGCCATACTTGATAAATTTCAATTCGACCTACAGCACCCGCCGAACGCAACGCCGAACCGCTAACATTTTCAAAATAAATCCACCACAAACTAAAAGCAACAATAAAGCCAAGCACCGCAGACATTGCACTTGTAATATCCCATTTTTGCTCGGCTACGCCATCAACTACCGCAATAATCCCCTCACCTAGCACAATAATTGTAAATAGTCCAAACCGTTCGGGTAAGTGTTCTGGATGAGGCAATAGTCCTAGTTGCAAGCTTTTCGGTGTTGTTAAGGGGGTGGCAAAGTCTATAACTAAACCCAAACCCCATAAAACAAAACGCCAGGGAATGGGGACAAAGGCTGATAATAACCATAAAGTAGCAGCGATCGCAAAACCCGTACCATAGCGCCTTGCCAACCCCCGTGCTTCAGGAATGTACTTAGCTGCGCGGAAGTATTCAATCACAAGAATTACTCTCCCGGCGGCATAAGCTAAGGCAAATCCGGCGGAAGACTCCCCCAAACCATGATGCACATTAACAGCTAGTGCCGCAATTGCTAACATTTGCAAGCCAATTAATAATCGATGTCCGATATCGTCGCTGTCAAAACGATTGGCATAAAATGTTGTCCCAATCCACGCCCACCAAAGGGGTATAAACAAAAATATAAAGCTGAAAAACCCTGTTATCGATACGTCTTCATATAAGTTATGAGCAACTTGGGATACCGCAACGACAAAAACTAAGTCATAAAATAGTTCTAGCCAAGTAGCGTGACGAGGTTCTTGGGCGCTTTCTTCGCCAATACGCAAGCGCGGCGGCTGTAACCAACTACTCATTTTTAATCTCTATAATAATTTTGGTGTTGCTGAATTGGTAATTGGGAATTGGTAATTGGTAATAATTTCAATGAACAATTCCCAATAGAGAGCAAAGACTTATTTTTAAATAAGAAACCGCCCAATATTAATTGGGCGGAGTGTGGTGTGAGGAGTGAACGGAAAATTTTTTTTTCCGAACCTTCTTATTGTAAACGACAGGAAATGGTTTTGCTGGATGATAGTTGCAATTGAGCAACAAGGCAATAGACAATTTTTTGCTATTTGCCCATGCCTAATTGTTGAGCTTTTTGGTAAACTTTCCCTTCAGTGAGTAACGAAGGCGCGATCGCAACTTCTACACCTTGCATTTCTTTGAGATTTTTTGCTCCCAAAGTCCCCATACTGGTTTTTAAAGCTCCTAGCAAGTTGTGAGTACCATCATCTAATAAAGCTGGGCCGCGCAAGATTTGCTCTAAAGTACCCGTTGTTGCCACCCGAATCCGCGTCCCGCGTGGCAAAATGGGGCTAGGGGTTGCCATGCCCCAATGATAGCCGTTTCCTGGAGCTTCTGAAGCTCTAGCAAAAGGTGAACCAATCATTACCCCATCGGCTCCGCAGGCAATACATTTGCAAATATCGCCCCCAGTAATTAAGCCGCCATCGGCAATTATGGGTACATAGTTGCCTGTGTCTTGATAATAGTCGTCACGGGCTGCTGCACAATCGGCGATCGCCGTAGCTTGAGGTATGCCCACTCCCAAGACTCCACGAGATGTACAAGCGGCTCCTGGCCCAATTCCTACTAATACCCCCGCCGCTCCAGCTTTAAGCAAGTTTAGGGTAACTTCATATGTAACGCAGTTGCCTAAAATTACTGGAATCGGCATCTCTCGGCAAAATTGCGCCAAGTCTAAGGGTGTCAAAGATTCCGGCGACAGGTGAGAAGTAGAAACCACCGTTGCTTGGACAAAAAATAAATCTGCTCCCGCTTTTGCTACCATTTCGCCGTATTTCATTGCTCCGGCGGGAGTTGCGCTGACGGCGGCAATTCCCCCTAGTTGTTTAATTTCTTGAATACGCTGCTCGATTAATTGTGGTTCGATGGGTTTGGCATACAATTCTTGCATCAATCCGACAAATTCATCTTTGCCTACGGAACTAATGCGTTCTAAAATTGGCTTGGGATCGGCGTAACGGCACTGAATACCCTCTAAATTGAGTACCCCTAGTGCGCCGAGTTCGGATAATAAAACCGCCATGCGAACATCTACAACCCCATCCATCGCACTAGCAATAATCGGAATTTCTCGCTCGATATTACCGATGCGCCATTTGGTGTCTGCTAAACTCGGATCTAGGGTTCTATTGCCTGGTACTAAAGCAATTTCATCGATTCCGTAAGCTCTCCTTGCTTTTTTACCGCGCCCAATTTCAATATCCACTTTTGTTTTATCCCGCTTCCGATTCTGTTAGAACATAGCCTATCAAATTGCGGGGGGCGATCGCCCGATACACTGCCTAGCTGTAAATGTATCCGCTAGAATAGAATTAGCTTTCTTAACGCGATTTTACAGGTAAGCCTTGATCCAATCTGAGACTCTAGAACTATTAGAATGGTCGCGCCTTTGTCAACATTTATCTACCTTTGCAGCTACTAAACTTGGATCTGTTGCTGCGCGTAATCTCCAAATACCCACATCTCAGTTACAGAGCGAAGAATTATTAGCTCAGACTAAAGAAGTTTATGACTTAGAAACTCGGCTAACTACGGGGTTATCTTTTGATGGCATTCAAGATATTGGCGACTCTTTAGAAAGGGCGCAGTTACAAGGAATTTTAGCCGGAAATGAGTTGCTAGAAATCGCCACAACTTTATTTGGTGCTAGGCAATTGCGCCGTTTTATCGATAATCAACCATTTATTCCGGTACTACAGCAATTAGTCTCGCAGTTGCGAACTTATCCAGAGTTAGAGCAAGAAATCCACCGATGTATTGACGAACGAGGACGAGTAACCGATCGCTCTAGTCCGATTTTAGGCGACCTCCGCACCCAAATAAAACAGCTAAGAACCCAAATCAATCGCTCGCTGCAAAACATCTTACAACGCCAAGCTAACGCCGTCCAAGAGCAAATAATTACTCAAAGGGGCGATCGCTTTGTAATTCCTGTTAAAGCACCCCAAAAAGATGCTATCCCTGGTATAGTTCACGATACCTCGACAAGTGGCGCAACACTATATGTAGAGCCTAGTGGCGTTGTTCCTTTAGGCAATCAGTTACGGCAATTAGTCCGCAAAGAACAGGTAGAAGAAGAAGCAATCCGCCGCACTTTAACTAAGCTTGTCGCCGAAGTTAGTACAGACTTGGAAAGATTATTAGCGATCGCAACTATTATCGATCTTGCCACCGCCCGCGCTCGTTACAGTTTTTGGCTTAAAGCCAATCCACCCCGCTTTATCAACCGCAATGATGGCGAAAGTATTAACTTGCGCGCCTTGCGCCATCCGCTTTTAGTATGGCAGCAGCAGCACGAACAAGATCGCAATGTTGTACCTGTCGATTTATTTATTCAACCTAACATTCGCGTTGTCACGATTACGGGCCCAAATACGGGCGGTAAAACTGTCACCCTCAAAACTCTAGGTTTAGCCGCTTTGATGGCAAAAGTGGGTTTATTTATTCCGGCGCGCGAACCCGTAGAAATACCCTGGTTTGAGCAGGTATTAACCGATATCGGCGACGAGCAATCATTAGAACAAAGTTTATCGACATTTTCGGGTCATATTCGCCGAATTAGTCGAATTTTAACGGCTATAGACGAATCAAGCTTCTCTTTAGTGCTTTTAGACGAAGTGGGAGCGGGAACAGATCCGGTAGAAGGAAGCGCTTTGGCGATCGCATTATTACAATACTTAGCTAACAATGCCCAATTAAGTATTGCTACAACCCACTTTGGCGAACTTAAAGCCCTAAAATACGAAGACGATCGCTTTGAGAATGCCTCGGTAGAATTTGACGAAATCAGCCTCTCGCCAACTTATCGGCTGCTGTGGGGAATCCCAGGACGTTCTAATGCCCTAACTATTGCCGAGCGTTTAGGTTTAAAACTAGAGGTTATTGAGGAAGCCAAAAATCATCTAGGCGGTGCAAATGACGATGTAAACCAAGTCATTGCGGGTTTAGAGGCGCAAAGAAAACGCCAAGAAACAAAAGC
>CAJQOK010000341.1 GCA_905479905.1 uncultured Aliterella sp. | reverse complement strand
TTTATAAATACGGTAATACAACAAGGTGGGAATATGGAATGATAGTAGCGATCGCAAGTCAAAAAGGAGGGGTGGGAAAAACCACATCCACTATATGTTTAGGGGGACTGTTAAGGAAAAGTACCTCATGTTTAGTAATTGACCTAGACCCTCAAGGCAACCTGACAACAGGCTTGGGAGTCGAGGTAGCAGACGGTCAGCTTACTACCTACGAAGTCATCACCGAGCGCTCAACAGTTGATAAAGCGCTAGTCGTGACAAAAAGTGGGTTAAATCTGTTACCTGCTGATATATCGTTGGCTCAAGGTGAGCCAGAAATCTCTACTAGGGTAGGTAATTTCTATCTGCTACGCGAACGGCTAGAGCCAGTTAAGGCAAAGTATGCACATATCCTGATTGATTGTCCACCCAGCCTGGGCTTACTGACAGTCAATGGATTAGCAGCGGCAGACGCAGTTCTAATTCCAGTTCAATGCCAGTTTTTCGCTCTTAAAGGTTTAGCTGCACTATTAGAGACAATTGCTAGCGTTCGCAAAAGACTTAATCCAGACTTACAAATTCTTGGCGTACTACCAACAATGGCAGAGAACACGTTGATGACCCAAGATATTTTGACTTCTCTAAAAAAACGTCTTGGTGATATTACAATTTTTTCGCCAGTACCAAAGTCTATTCGCTTTCCTGAGTCTAATTTAGCTGGCGAACCAATTCATTTATACAGCAACGAGCCGAAATATATCAAACCCTACAGCGCAATCGCAACCATCATCCAACAGAGGTAAAAAGTGAGAAAGCAAGTACGTATTGACGATACTAACGACCCTTTAGAAAGCAAAACTGACAGAGTGTTGACAAGCTATCAGCCTAGCAATACAGAAAGCCAGGAAGATGTTAATACAGCAAGATATGAGCAGATATCAGTCCGTAAGGTCACGTTTCAGATTAACGAGAAGTTGTTAGATGAACTAATAAAACTGCATGATAAGTTGAGGGTTGAGCTTGGCAAAGAAGTTCCTTATAGGGAAGTTTTAGTAGAAGTTGGCATTGATCAAGTCATAGAGCAATTAAAAGGTAAGGGTAGAGATGAATTTATATCTATTGCAATGGAGAGGCAGCGGCTTAGAGAAGAGTTAGCAACTGCTCGGCAGGAGAGACGAGCGCGCAATAGATAAGAATTATTAGTAGGAAGATTGCACTTTGTTTAGCAGCCTTAATTGCTATCATCCTTTGTCTATCTAAAGTTGGCTTGTTAAAGTCAAGCGATTACTTAATAGTTTTGCCTATTGGTTTGCGCTTATGCTAAAACACGATAACTTCCTTGCAAAGCTCAACTTCAGCACTGGCATATTAATAGTTTGCACAAATTCGCCCAGGCTGATTCAGATATCTGCTTGGCAATTGCGATTTAACGTAGTAGTTGCCCATTGGCGCTACTTAATTGACGTTCAAGACTAATAGAGTCGCCAGCACGCTGCCCAGCCGTGTAGCCATCTTTAGTGACCCTTGCTCTAGAAGTTGCTTTGCGCCCAGTTAAAGCAATTCCTTGTTCTTGCCGCCACCGTGCAATCGCCTCTTGTTCGCGTTCGTGAGCCATGCGGCAAGCCAGCCCTGTTACTTTTGTATTGGGAATACCTTGGCTGTTCATCCGTTGCCTTTGTTCTTCAATCCGCTCCAAGAGCCGCCCTGAACAGCCAGTGATAAAACTCGATTTCCATCTGCGCCAATTTGGTTGCGCTAAGGTTTCAATGCTAGTGCCTTCTCTCTGGCTTAAATAAATACGCCATGCTTGTTTCTGAGCCTTTACTTTTTCAGCCGCTAATCGTTCTACCGTTTTAATTAGGTAATCGTATAGCGATAGAGCGATTGCTACATTATGCCTTCTTCCTGCTACAACGATCCTCCCGCCACTCCACCACATTTTGCAAAAGTTAGCGTTAGCAATCACATTGGCAATAAATCCTTTCCAGTAAACTTTTCGGCTATTAGAGCCAATTGTAATTTGCTCGATTGGGAGCGCGGGAGACTTTTGATCAGTTTTGATATCTTCAAGTCCCAGATTATGCTCTGTCAAAATTTCTTGAGCCTTAGCTGCCGCCGCACTAGCTTCGTACTCGTTTGCTGACGTGGCAAGTGCTAGGAGTTTATTAACACGGTCGATAATCTCTTGCATAATTCCAAGTTGTTTATATTTACTTCTTAGCCGGAATTATTTAAATTTTTTACTTACCTTTGGCGATCGCCTTTAGATTAACTACTTTATTTACAATAGTTGCTCCGTTGACTGTTAGAGGTATTATTTCCCCTGGGCTAAGTTTTCGGCATAATGCCGTTGGGCTACCGTCGTAGTCTGGGTCGAGAAAGGGATCTCCAACTACAAGCATATCTACTGGAATGTCTAGATTCACGCCCCATTCTGAAAAAGGCAGGATTGCCCAAGTCGCTACAAATTCAGGAATGCTTGTCGGTCGCGCTGCTCTAAATACATCGCCCAAAGCACAAGTCAGGATCAGTTGATTGAAATCGCACAGTAGAGCATCAGGATAGGTTCATGGATCTTTTTCTCCTGCCGCTACTCGCTCCATACAGGGAATTAGCCCAATAGCAAGGAGTGAAAGCATTTCCAAATCATCTAGTTTTGTCGGGTCAGTAGCCATAATGGTTGTTTCAACTAAATTGCTGTATAACTTTAACTGAAGACGAGCAAAGCGTCACTATTTAATGGCAATTTGGAAGCAAAGGATTTCACTAAAGCTAAAAAACTTTGACTTAGTATGAAGTTGAAGAAATATCAGGGCGCAGTGAGTAGAGTAGAAACTTATACGCCTTAAGATTTAGTTTTTCTGGTTTTTTTCCTTTGCTTTGCCTCTTTTCGTGGAGCAAAAAGCTCTTTCTCAAACTCCCATAGCTCTTTATAGGGGCGCTCTAATTCTTCTAGTTCTTCAATGCGCCCCTCACCCTTTAGTTTACTTCTCAGCCCTACTAATTTATTCCATTCACGGCAGGCTTTTCTTGCTCTTTCTCCAGGGACAGCTTTACAGTTAACGCCTCTGAAAGACTTGGGTTCACGAAAGTAGTGGGTCATTTCCTTATACTTACACGAAGAACTTTAGTACGCATCTAAGATCTAATTTACAATTGTATCAGCTTTGTTAGGTTTTTCTCTAATCAGATAACCCTGTTGTATACTCACAAATTGAATGTACAACTGCTATTACCTTACGCGCTATTTTAACCGAAAACGATGCCTTTGCCGCCGCATCGCCAATTGAAATTAATTTGTTATCAGCATCAACGCCATAGTTTAGCCAAATGCGATTATTACCCAAGTAAACCTACGATTTCCGATTATTCAGAATTACAGCTTTAGCTTTTAACCCGACTGTTCCACTTCAACAAAGCTTCATCCTCAGTTTTTGCCGCCGGACCTTGTGCGCCACACG
>CAJQOK010000340.1 GCA_905479905.1 uncultured Aliterella sp. | reverse complement strand
CTCTCGTAACTAGCGTAAACGCGGGGCGGCTCAACTCCAGGTAACTTTAGCTGAGTTTCTCCCCTGCCATCTATCAAAATTACATCAATTGGAAAAGTTGTCCCCTGTTTGCGATACAAGCTACCTGCTAAAGAGAAGTGGTCTGTAACCTTGTAACCTGCGTCTTTGTACAACCAACGATAAAATCCTCTAGTTAACTGGGTATTGTATCGCTCGGTGCGCGAATCTTCATTGCCCATCTTGCCACCCAAGATGAGAACGGCTCTGCCATCGGCTTTCAGCAAGTCCAGTGCCGAAAGTGCGATCGCATGATCTAACTGGCTGGTTGTTAGCCGTCCGCGCTGAAACATTCGAGTTTGTCCTTGGGCATCCTTTACTGAGCCAAAAGGTGGATTAGTGATAATCCTGTCTACAGCTTCAGTAGCGGGGATAAAACTACTAGCGTCTTCCTGAGTTACTGTAAAACCCTGCGCCCTCAATGCCGTAGCGCGATCGCTATTTAGTTCATTAACTATGGCTAATTCTGGATTAGCAAGCAGCAGCAGCGCTCCATTGCCTGCGGTTGGCTCATAAACTGTTGTTCCTCTATCAATTTGTGCTAACTTCCCTGCGAGGAAGGCAATGGGAATAGGGGTACTGTATGCCTGTTGGAGAATGCTTGTGCTGGTACGGGTGTTCAGTGCTGGCTGGCGCTCGTATAAGTCTAGGCATTGCTCCCACGTTTCGATGGGATTGTTAGATTGCTGGACTAACTGACGCGCTGCTAGGATTAAGCCCTGTTCTACGGATTCGTCTACAATCTTCGCCGCAGGTGTCCCCGGCTCAATTTTTTGGTTCAGAACCGATTGAGCCAGCTTTCGGGCTGAAGTGATTGAGACAAAATTATCGCCTTTGGTAAATCCGTTGGCGAAAGCTGTCACTAATTGCTTGTGCAAAGTAATTTCCACCTTAAGAAATTAAGTTGGCAATAGGTTCTACTATTTGGGCAGACGGTTGACTAGAACTTCGGAAGTAGCGTTGGAAATAGCATAAACTAATTCTCCATCCCAAACCATCTCCATCAAATCAGGTTGATGACCAAGTGGGAATAAGATTTCATGACACTTGTTTCCATCCTCAATCCGTAGCACTTCAACGCCGTCAACATACATTTGGACGGTTCGCGGTTGGCTATTCACAATTTAATGTTAGTAGTTGAGCGATCGCAAATCAAAGCTTGCGATTAGCTGGATCTTTGCACTGTGCGAAAGGTCAAGTCAATACAGCTTAACTTTTTGCAATACTAGACTTATCAGTACAATTGCCTTTAGGGTAAAAAATTCTCTACTCATTCAAAAAATATAGAATAACAGAAAAGTTAATAACCATAGAGCTATGTAAAAATTAGAAAAAATCCCTGAGTGAAGTTAATGACATAATGTCCTCACCCTCTGTTAATAATTTCTGTAAGAAATTCCATAAAGCATCGTTAGACTTTAATTTTTCAATGCTACTGAAAGCATCCAAATCTTGTGCTATTTTGCTATCAACAATTTCGAGATCCTTTTCTAAGTTTATGTATTTGCCAAGTTCACTTTCATGGCGTTGAACTAATCCTAAATAACAGTCAAAATAGTATGTAAAGTGACGTTGAATATCATGATTATTCTGCAATTTATCTGACCAGCAATGAAGTAACTTAGTAACCCATTTAATAGGAATATTATTTCGTTCATTAAAACTCAATAAGCTCATTGTTTCGTAATTGTTAGCATTAAGTGAACTGATTAATTCATTTGCAAAGCTTACTTCTTCATTAGAGGAGAGGTGAGCATCTACTATCTTCCAGATATCACATTTACGAAGGGCCTCTAGACAATCCCTTACGCGATAGCCATCTTTCGTCTTTAAAGCTTCTCTAGTCTTGTTAAAAATAGCTTCTCCAAAAATGACAGCAGACTTTTCACCCAGCAAATCTAGATAGTGATATCTTTGTTTGATTGCTTCATTCACAACAATATAAACTGGGATAGCCTCTAAAATAGACTGAGCAAGAGGTAAAACATCGGCATAAGACAAAAAGTTCGTGAAAGAGATAGAATTTCTATTCCCTTTTAAAAATTTAGCTATGAGAAATTCTTCAATTTTTTGCTGTGATTTGCCAGAAAGTCCAGCAATTTTTTCTGGGCAATTTAAAATAGATTCTATCACTGTAAACCTTAGCTGATTATTTTCATCAATATGAGCATCCCAGTACCTTGAAATCTCATTTAAAACTTCTACTTCACTTGAAATATCCCACAAATTAACTATAAAACATAATATATTAAGCTCATGTTCTTTATTTGCAGGAGAATCAAGAGCTTTAAAAAGGTGTTTTATAAGCCTTGGTATCTGCTTTTTATTAATCTTATTTATAGTTTCTATTACAGAATCTTTAACTGAAAATATTTCATCAGTAAATAAATTAGTAGTAAAAAATGTAGGGGATTTTATTTTTTCGAGTAATTGAGTGACGTAGAATGCGCCAAGTTGGGCAGGCTGGGATAATACAATATCATAAAGCGATCTAATAAAGTAACGGACTTCTTCTGGAGTTGGGTCAAACAATACTCCTATCTCATCAAATGATGGGTGAGCATATCGGTTTCTAGTTATACGAAGTGCCTCTAACTTATCTGCTTCATATTTACTAATCATATCAATATCTTTGGCTGATTCAATTAACAGCTTCTCCCAATTTGTGTGAGCTTCAATTTTAGGTTTTAAGTTGTCCCACTTGTGCTTCGCGCTAGGTTCTCGCTGATCGACTAAAATCTCAAACTTTTTGACAAGATCGAACATTGCTGCAATCCATACTGCAAGAATAGCGCTACGATAATTGCCCATGCTATAGCTTGTAATGGATTCTTGCAAATACTTTTTAATTTGCGGATTTTTTATATTAATTAGAATTTCGTCAAAATCAAGGATCATAGCTATTCTTCAACTCTAGTTATATGATTCCCAAGTATATAGAAATACTACCTTTTGCAATATTATCTTCTTAAAGCACAATTGAGAATATATTTTATTTTTAAATAATAATTTTAACTCCCCCAAGCAACCCACTCTAGCCCCGCCTTGAGCGCAGCTTCAGCCCTGTAGTAAATCTTGCGCTCACCTTTCGCTGCTCCGCCGGGGCTGATCAACCGGAACTGCCAGCAGTGGGCTTCGGTGTAGAAGACTATCAAGGTAGTGCCGTCGATGCCGATAACGTGGTGGATTTTAGTCTTTTCCAAGTGCGATCGCCTCAATACCTGCATTGGTATTCCAGTGCTAATTTTATAGCTCTTCTTTGAGCGCCTGAGTATTACCCCGAAGTGTAAAGCTATTAGATAGAGGCAATTGCTTTGTTAAAGTCAAAATGGATAGTTCAGCGTAATGTCAAACCGTTGTTTTACGAAAGTAATTGTTCTTGGCACTGAGAAATGTACTACTAAGTCTGTCTGATTATCTGCCAAATTTTCTTTCCACTTGCTAAGGTTAAAACTGGGAGGATACTCAAAGTCACACAACAAGTCACTACCAAGAAGGCGTTCAACTGCCTCAATGCCATGTAGATTTGCATTACCGCTAATTCGTTCTAACATATCATCGAAATACGACTGCCCCACTGCCATGCTCAAATCATTTTCACGACTTAAGTAATTAGCAATTCTTCTGGCAATATATAAATCTTCTCCATAGAGAAACTGCCGCCCTTGAGGAGTTAAAACTTCTGCTGAACCATGAGTAATTAAGAACCGCGCTTGATGAACCATAATGCTGCGTCCATGTGCTGCAAGTTGCCTGTAGCAGTCATCAGGAAGCTGTAAAGGGGTGTACCTAGTTAAATCTGCTAATAACTCGGATAGGCGCAACACATAATAGAAAAAATCTGAGAAGGGCTGTTCTAGTAAATCGCTAGTCGGGTTATAAAGCATTCCTGCCATCATCTCAGATAAGCTGTGATAATACGCTTGGTCGTCTGTACATCCTTGGTTTCTTAACAGTGCTGAAGCAAAGTCTAAGTCTTCCGCTCTATAGTTATGCTCCCTGTGTTTTTTCTCTATATTAGTGTCAAAATCTGAGCAAGTATCATTTCCTTGAGCAATGCCATTTGGATGCAATGCACAAATTAGAAGTTCGTTATCAGCATAGAATTTACATCGGCGGCATTCGGGTAGTTTTCGCATTGTGATATCCAAAACTTTTTCTAGTTAGTTGAGCAAGCTGACAGTTAGTAAAAGGCGAAGTTGGCAAGCTTTAGATGCGAAAGATGATCAACCAAGTTGTTTTAGGTATATTGAAGCAGTAAAGTACACACGCGCCGTTAGATAGTGTCAGTAAATATTTTCAGATAAATTTACCCTAATGCCAAAAAGAAATAATAGAAGAAAGTACCTACCTATTCTGCTTGCCATTATTACAAGCTTTTGTCTACTGAGCTTCTATGGTCTGATTATTGAGCCGAATCGTTTTGTCGTTACGCGCCACCAACTGAATAAACAATTTGCTTTGGCAAATAATAGTTTCAAAGTTGTTCAAATCAGTGATTTGCATCTTAAAACATTCAACAATCGCGCTCAACGTATTGCCGAGCAAATTAATAAACTTAACCCAGACCTTGTACTATTCACTGGAGATTCAATCGATAAAGCCGAACAGATTGATGGATTTGAGCGTTTTTTATCGCTCCTTAGCCAGCAAACAGCCAAGTATGCTATTATGGGTAACTGGGAATACTGGGCTGATATTGACCTAAAACGTTTAACAGCAACCTATGCCACTTATAACGGTCGCTTATTAGTTAATGAAAGTGTTTTACATAACTACGGCGAACGAACTGTATTAATCACGGGATTAGATGATTTAGCTAACAAGCCGGATTTAATTAAATCACTTCAAGGTGTTCGCCCTCAATCAAATCATTTATTACTTGCCCACTCACCAGCATATCGAGATTCATTTTCAAGTGATGAGTTAGCAAAGCTCAGACAATATAAACCACAGTATATGTTATCGGGGCATACTCATGGCGGACAAATATCGCTACTTGGCTTTACTCCTCTACGTCCCAATGGTAGCGGACGCTATATCAGTGGTTGGTATCGAGATGGTGCGCCCTGGCTGTATGTATCGCGTGGACTAGGAGTTT
>CAJQOK010000339.1 GCA_905479905.1 uncultured Aliterella sp. | reverse complement strand
TTGTAGCGGACGATCAGCGCTTAGTAGAAGCAGAGCTTGCGGGAGTACCAATTACTGATGTGGGGCAAATTCCGGGAGATTTGATTGCTTTGCGCTTGACTTCAACAAATGTTGAGGCTGATTGTTGTACAGTGCTATGTTCGGAAACTAGCGGCTGTATGCGGATGGAGTCGGGGGGCGGCGCTCAATCTTGCAGGTTTCAACAAGTATCTTCTTTAGCTGACCAAAAAGCAGAGATTTTACTTAGCGATCAGTTGCAACGCTGGGGTAGCGATCCTTTGTATGAGGAGAGTTTGGCGATCGCGGCGGAAATTTTGGCACTAGGTAAGTATTAGATCGCAACTTCTAAATTATGGTCGTCATTGCTGGAGAGCGCAGTGGGGTAGGGAAAACAACTGTAACCCTCGCCCTGCTGTCTTTTTTATGTCGCCAAGGTTCTTTGGTGCAGTCTTTTAAGGTGGGGCCTGATTACATCGATCCGATGTTTCATCAGTACGTGACGGGGCGCTTTTGTCGCAATTTAGATCCGGTACTTACTTCTATTGATTACCTTAAACAGTGTTTTAGCTTTCATACTCAACAAGTCGATTATGCTTTAGTAGAGGGGGTAATGGGCTTATTTGACGGCGCAAGTAGTGATTTTTTTGCGAGTACCGCTCATGTGGCTTTGTTGCTCAATTTGCCTGTGCTATTAGTAATTGATTGCAGCCGTTTATCGGGAAGTGTCGCCGCGATCGCTCATGGTTATCGATCTCTAGATCCGCGATTGCAAATAGCTGGAGTAGTGTTAAATCGTGTGGGTAGCGATCGCCATTTGCAACTACTTCAAGACGCTTTAGCGCCGCTAAACTTGCCCATATTGGGGGTTTTACGGCGACAAGATGATATAACTATTCCCGATCGCCATTTAGGTTTAGTTCCTACGGGTGAAATTAACCAAATCAGTCGCGTTATCGACCGATTGGCAACTATTGGCGAAACTTGTTTTGACTGGGAGAAATTATTACCACTATTAAAACCCCAATATTCCCCGGTTGCGGCTATTTCCCCGATTCCTCCAAAGGTACGCATTGCGATCGCCCGCGATCGCGCTTTTAATTTCTATTACCAAGACAATTTAGATATTTTGACCCAACTAGGCGCAGAATTAGTTTTTTGGAGTCCGCTTAAGGATTCTGTACCCGATAATGTTCAAGGGTTATATTTTGGCGGTGGTTTTCCTGAAGTTTTTGCCGCCGAATTAGCAGAAAATAGCCCAGGTTTAGAGTCAGTCAAGACAATTTTAGCAAAAACGCCGACAATTGCCGAGTGTGGCGGATTGATGTATTTGTGTCAGCAGATTGTGGACTTTGAGATGCGATCGCACAATATGGTAGGAGTTATCCCCGCAACGGCAATTATGGGAGAACGCTTAACTTTAGGTTATAGGCACGCCACAGCCCTGCAAGCCAGTCCTTTAGTAACTTCTGGTCTGGTGGTATGGGGACACGAGTTTCATCGCTCTAGTTTGTCGGTAGAGCTAAAGGAGCCATTATTTCAAGCGCGGGGGTATGATCCTATGTCTCCCTCAATTGCTGAAGGATGGAAGTCGCCCTTTCTCCATGCTTCCTATATCCATACCCATTTTGGCGGCAATTTAGACTTACCTAAACGATTTATCAACGGTTGTACTCAGTTTATAAGCAATTGAGAAGTTTTGTTACAGCTAACCAAATTTTCTGTAATCACCCAAAGGTTAGCTGTATCTATCCAATAATTGGGTAAAAAAATCAAAAACCTTAGTTCAAATTGGTTCGGTAGTATCCACGAACCCAAATAGCTGCAAATAGAACTTCATAAGGGTAACGTTACTACTTTTTTCGTTGAGCAATAGACCATGAACACTTCAATTTTAATTGTAGGAAGTTACGAATTTTTAAACGCACTGCCATCAACGATTCATGAACAAGCAAGTTTTAGCTTAGAAATCGTCACCAGTGTAAATGAGGCGCGCTCACTGTTACGAATTCGCGTACCAGATATATTGCTAGTACAGGCAAGCATAGATAATAGTGAAAAATTCTGTCAGTGGAGCAAAGAGCAATTAGCTTTAACTTCTCCTTACTGCATTTTACTAGAAGACAGACCTTTAGGCGATCGCCATAGCTGTACTGGGAACGTAGAGCAAACCGCCGCGATTTTAGAAAATGTTGCTGATGCTTATGTAGACTTTTGGTGGTTAAATGGCAACGAAACTCAACTTAAAGCAACTAACCGCCTGATATTAGCCCATATTCAAGTAGGACAACGAGATCGTCAAAAATACCAAGAATTAATTGATAAAAATAATACTTTATCGGCGATCGCCTTAGCCGATCCTTTGACCCAATTAAGCAATCGTCGGGCTATGGAAAGAGATTTACCAGCGCAGATTTTAGAGAGTCGTCACAAAAACCCTTTAAGCTTGCTGATGCTAGATGTAGACTGTTTCAAAACAATTAATGATACCTACGGGCATTTGTTCGGCGATCGCGTTTTACAATTGCTTAGTCATCGCTTAAAACACAACTTGCGATCCCAAGACTTAGTATTTCGCTACGGCGGTGAAGAATTTGTGATTATTTTAAATAATACCGATTGTCAACAAGCCCTATTTATTGCCGATCGCTTGCGCCGCCAGGTTGGGGAGCAAATTTTTACTTTAGACTCCGATCTATGCTTGACTGTGACTATTAGTATTGGTGTGGCTTGCTTGCAAAGCTTAGATGACCGGGGAGGAATTACTTTGCTAACTCGCGCCGACAATTGCTTGTTAAACGCCAAAGCGCGTGGACGCAACTGCGTTATGGGTTGCACCGAACAATTGTGCGAAACTAAACCATTGGCGATCGCTATTTGAAAATCGTCATCAAAACTTAGAAATTCTCCTACTTAAGCTATAACAAACCTTAAAAAAAATATGTAAACTGGCAATAACTGCTGATGATGCCTAAACCACCATAAGGTAAGCAGATTTTTTGCAAGGGATGCGATCGCAGTAGATGAAAGACACTCAACAATTGAAACCTATAAAAAAATGCGATCGCTCTATTTGATGAGTCGCGGCAGTTAATTTTATTTAATCAAAGACTTGCTACGTTATGGAGTTTACCTAAAAATTGGCTCAACCTAAAGCCAGATTTGCGCTCATTTTTTGCCGAACTCGTCAGCCTTGGTCACTGGTCGCAAGCTCAGTATTTACAATTAATTGCGGCGGTAGAATCTAGCCAAACGGAGCAGTCGCACTATATTAAACAAACTAATGGTCTTTGCTTAGATATTTATATTAGCCTCACTTCCGAGCAGGGATATATATTTACATTTAACGATATTACACATCAATTATTGCCAGCAAATCTAAACCTTCAAGTAGTAAGGCAGCAAACCTTTGTCTTAGGATTGATGGAAAGACTACAGCCTGCAAGCGAGTTGCGGGAAATTGGGGAATTTGCCCTGAGTTATTTGGTGCAAGCTATGGATGCTGCCTTTGGTGATATTAAGGTAATCACTGGAGACGGGTTTGAGGCGATGGCTCATGTACTGACAAGTGAAGTAGGCGCTACATTTATTGCCATTTACGGCGAAGTTGCGGTAGGAGAAATGGAAACCTTGCTAAATAAAGGCATTCCCTACGG
>CAJQOK010000338.1 GCA_905479905.1 uncultured Aliterella sp. | reverse complement strand
GAGCGGCGGCGATATTTACGGTGATGCCGTAATGAGAAACTAAGCGCGAAATTACTGGTACTTCATGCAAGTCTTTGGGGATACGAATTTTGATTCGTGCTTGAGTTGGTCTAGATGTCTGCAAGGATGAATGAAATGTTGAAATATTACGAGAATTTGGGGTAGTCATAACACGTCCTATTCAATATCTTTGATTTGAGTTTTACGTTCGAGAATTTCTTTTAGTACCAACGTTACTAAAGCCAAACCTGCCAGCAAAACCGCCGCCGCAAAGGCAGATTCGGTTTGATACTGTTTGTAAGCTTCTTCAACAAATAGGGGCAAAGTTTGAGTTTTGCCGCCGATATTTCCTGACACTACCGAAACCGCGCCAAATTCGCCCATAACTCTAGCATTGGTCAAAATTACCCCGTAGAGCAAACCCCAACGAATATTTGGGAGAGTAACACGCCAAAATATTTGCCAATCGTTTGCGCCTAAAGTCTTTGCGGCTTCTTCTTGGTCAAAACCGGATTCTTCCAAAACTGGGATAACTTCACGGGCGACAAAAGGCATCGTAATAAAGGCACTGGCAATTACCATTGCTGGGAGGGCAAATATAATTTTAATATCTGCCGCATTTAGTGCTGGCCCAAACCAGCCATTGCGCCCGTAGAGTAGCACGAGCATTAGTCCTGCTACTACCGGAGAAACAGCAAAAGGTATGTCTAAAATACTAATGAGCAATGTTCGCCCACGAAACTGATTGCGGGCAATTACCCAGGCTGCACACAGTCCAAAAACGGTGTTAACGGGGACAACAATTAAGGCAATGATGACCGTGAGTTGAACCGCATGAAGAAAAACAGGTTGGGTTAGGTTTGTCAAAAAAGGCCCGAAGCCAGACTTAAAAGCTTGAGCAAAGACATTTACGGTAGGAATAAATAGAACTAAGGCAAGATAGGCGATCGCAATCCCAATTAAAACAAATTTTACCCAAGGGCGATCGCCACTAGCTAATTTTTTTTTGGTTAAATCAGGATTAAAGGACTTGCCAGCAATATTAGAGTTCATAGCGTCTTCCCCAAGCTTGTAATAGGTTAATTGCTAACAAAACCCCTAGAGAAATTATTAGCAAAACTGTACCGATTACCGTTGCGCCCGAATAGTCGTACTGTTCTAAGCGTTGGATAATTAGCACTGAAGCAATCAAGTCTTGAAAAGGAATATTTGAAGCAACAATTACCACCGAACCATATTCCCCCACCGCGCGAGCAAACGCTAAAGCTATACCAGTCCACATTGCAGGCATTAAAGGCGGCAAAATTACCCGCCAAAAAGTCTGCCATCTAGAAGCCCCTAAAGACCATGCCGCTTCTTCGATCTCTTTTTCCATTTCCTGCAATACAGGCTGCAAAGCGCGCACCACAAAGGGCAAGGAGATGAATAACATCGCCACCCCTACGCCCAAGCGGGTAAAAGCAATTTTAATTCCGTAGGGTGCTACTAAAGAGCCAAGCCAGCCGTTATTGCTGTAAACTGTTGCTAAAGTTAAACCTGCAACCGAAGTAGGCAAGGCAAAGGGTAAATCGATTGACGCATCTACTAAGCGTTTGAGAGGGAAATCGTACCTAACTAACACCCAAGCAATCAATAGTCCCAAAACTCCGTTAATTAAAGCCGCTATAAAGGCAGTAACGAAGGTAACATCATAGGTTGCTAAAGCAACAGGACTTGTAGCAATTCTCCAAAAGTCAATCGGCTTTTCTGTCGCTGCTTTTAATATTAATGCTGATACAGGCAAAAGCAGCACAATAGTTAAGTAGCCTAAAGTAATTCGCCAAGGTATAGATAACCCTAATAGTTTGTTTAAGGGTTCCCATCCTGGTTTTTTTTGTTTAGAGTAAGAAGATACCATTTATAATTTTTAGGCGAATATTTCCCTAACTAGCTTGAATTTTGTCGAAAACTGCCCCATCTTCAAAAAACTTTTTCTGAATTTCGTCCCATCCCCCCATATCTTGAGCAGTAAATAAGGTTTTAATCGGCACGTATTGCTTTATTACTTCTTCAGCTACGCTAGGATCTACTGGTCGAAAGCCTACTTTAGCGAATTCTCGTTGCGCTTCTGGGGTGTAAAGATATTCAACAAATGCTTGGGCAATTTCTCTTGTGCCGTGTTTGTCAACGTTAGTATCTACCACTGCTACAGGACTATCGATAGATATGTTCACGTCCGGGACTATGTAGGGCAGTTTTTCGCCATTTAATGCCGCTAAAATTACTTCATTTTCGTAGTTAATTACCACATCTCCTTGTCCTTGCTTAAAAAATACGTCGCTAGATTCGCGCGCATCTCTAGGCAATACGGGAGCATTTTTAATTACTTTAGATACAAAATCTAGGGCTTTTGCTTCATTTCCTCCGGTTCTTGTTACAGAACCCCACAAGCCCAAAAAGTTCCATCTCGCACCACCGGAAGTTTTGGGATTAGCGGTAATTACGCCTACTCCTGGTTTGGCTAAATCAGCCCAAGTTTTAATGCCTTTGGGGTTGCCTTCACGAGTAACTAATACTGCTACAGATTTATGTACGATCGCATTATTAGGTGCTTTTTGTTCCCATCCTGGCGCAATTAGTTTTGCTTGCTCAATTTTTTTGGTATCCAAGGCTAAAGCTAAAGCTACTACATCGGCTTCTAAACCATCAATTACCGCACGGGTTTGAGAACCGCTACCGCCGTAACTTTGGTTAAAAACAATGTTTTGATTTTTTTCTTGTTTCCACTTTGCCGTAAACTGGGGAATGATTTTTTCGTAGGCGGCGCGGGTGACAG
>CAJQOK010000337.1 GCA_905479905.1 uncultured Aliterella sp. | reverse complement strand
TATGCGAATTGGGGCGATGCAAGCTAATATGGTAGCCGAACCTTGGAATACACGGGCAATTAGCGGTAATGAGGGGATTGGTTTTACTTTTGCCCAAGGTAAAGAGATTTGGCAAGGACACCCCGATAGGCTACTGGCGGTAATGGAGTCTTTTATTGATGAAAACCCTAAAACTTATCGCTCTTTAGTTAAGGCAATGATTGAAGCTTGTCAGTATTGCTCAAAGACCGAAAACCGCCCAGAAATTGCCAAAATTATCGCTCAAAAGTCTTATACAGGCGCTAACCCAAAATTAACTGGGGCGGCAATTGTGGGAAATTATAATTATGGCGGCTTTGATGGCAAAGATCGGACAGTGCGATCGCCTGAAACAACTATTTTCTTTGACTTGCCTGATAATTTAGCTAAAATCCCTGGGGATCATTCTACCTTTTTGTGGCAATCAGAAAGTATTTGGCTAATGACGCAAGCGGCGCGTTGGGGACAAATACCCGCAGTTCCCAAGGATGCCCAAACTGTAGCCCGTAAAGCTTGGAAAACTGACCTTTACCGCGAAATTGCTCAAGAAATGGGCATAGAATGCCCAAAAGAAGATTACAAAATTGAAAGTGCTGAGTTATTTATTGATAACAAAGCTTTTGACCCTAGCGATCCTGTTGGTTATCTCAACAGTTTTGAAATCCGTGCCAATCGCCCTAAATCTTTCTACTTTTCTTAAAATTATTACATGGAAGAAAATATGAGCCAACTATCATCGACAAAAAATAGCGATCGCTCTAGCTTTGATACTGGAGAATTTTTAGTAGTAGAAAACCTGATTAAATCCTACCCCGCACCCGATGGCAAGGAATCTGTAGTATTAAATGGAATTAATCTAACTATCAAAGAAAATGAATTTATCTCAGTAATTGGTCATTCTGGCTGCGGTAAATCTACGCTGCTAAAAATTGTCGCCGGATTAGAAAAAGCAACTTCTGGTTTAGTAACTCTAGAAGGCAAAGCCATTCGCAAACCAGGCGCAGAAAGGATGATGGTGTTTCAGAACTACTCTTTATTGCCTTGGTTAACAGTACGAGAAAATATTAGACTTGCTGTAGACGAAGTATTAAAAGATGCCACTCGCCCTGAAAAAATCAGCATCGTCAACGAACATATTGCGATGGTGAATTTAAACATGGCGGCGGACAAGTACCCCGATGAAATTTCTGGGGGAATGAAGCAAAGAGTCGGCATTGCTAGGGCTTTGGCTACTCGTCCCAAAATGCTATTAATGGATGAACCTTTTGGGGCTTTAGATGCTTTAACGCGCGGCAAATTGCAGAGACAAGTATTAGATATTTGGGAAAACCAACGCCAAGCGGTGATGATGATTACCCACGATGTAGATGAAGCAATTTATATGAGCGATCGCATTGTACTAATGACTAATGGCCCCGAAGCAACCATTGGGGAGATATTAGATGTACCTTTCGATCATCCACGCGATCGCGCCTCAATGCGAAACTCAAAGGAATATTACGATCTCCGCAACCATGCCCTCAATTTCTTAGACCGCTATTTTACTCAAGATGAGTAATTAAATTTAGCTAATTGTCTTTATCTTTGCGTTCTTGCTTATCTTCCTTGTCTGGTTTTTGCCGATTGAAATCATCATTTTGCAAGTCATCGGTTATTTCGGGACTTGGGGGGATTTCTTCATTTGTAGGTACAACTACATCAGGATTTTCATTAATCGGAGTTGGAGATTCAACTGGAGGAGGCGATTCTACAGGAGTTGGAGATTCTACAGGGGCGGGAGACTGCGAGTTTTTACGGCGGATTTCCCGCAGTTGTTCCCGCAATGATGGGGAAGGAGTATCGCTAGGAATGGGTGAATCGGTAACTAAAGGCGAAGGAGTAACAATAGAGGTAGGATCTGGCGTTGTTTGCTGCTCTCTATTGGGTGTTGTGCTTAAATTTGGTGTAGGACTAGGACTAGCTTCTACTTGAGGCGGTGTCGTCTCTCTAACGTACGGTGAAGGTATGATAACGGGTACATTGGGTTGCTGCGAATAGTTAGATAAAACCCTACTCAAAGCCACGCCCGAAATTCTGCTAAAGTAACACCGCCACCAACTAGCAACCAAGGAAAAGAGCGCTTTTTGATCGCTGGAATTGTTCTAGGAGTAGGTACTACGCGATCGGGTTTTTTGTGGTATTGAGGAATTAAAGCAACGGTTGCTAGTGTCTGTGGAGCTACAGGAGTAGCTTTAATAGGGGCAGGAAGCAGCGCTAACCATTCGGAAATAGTGGCAGGACGAAACTTTGCTTCTACCGCCATACCGCGCATTACAGCTTGACTTAGAGACTTACTTAGCTGGGGTTGCAAGTCAATAGGAGCAGGTAAAGGAAGGCGATCGCGCAAAGAAGCAGCTACCGGAACTTTGGCTGTAAGTAACGCATACATGGTTGCAGCTATTCCGTAAACATCGGTCGCTGGAGTACGGGGGGCTTGATAAAGATACTGTTCAATCGGTGCGTAACCTTCAGACACCATCCCTGTATGAGTCTGAGTTGAACCTGGTGTAAATTCTCTAGCAATGCCAAAATCAATTAATACTACTTGTTCTGTACCTTGACGTAGAATAATGTTTTGCGGCTTGATATCTCGATGCAGCAAATTATTTTGATGTACTACTTGTAAAGCTGCGCCGATTTGCTGAATATAATGAATTGCCTTTGCTTCAGGTAAGGGTTTATCTGGAAATACTACCAAGTCTAAAGTTGCCCCTGGTATGTAATCCATTACCATATAAGGCAATCCGTCTTCAATAAAAAAGTCGCTTACTCGGACAATATTTGGGTGGACGCAAGAGGCGAGTCTTCGGGCTTCATCTTGAAACTGGCTTTGAAACTTGGCAAATTGAGCCTCGCGCCGCAAAGATTCATTCAGGGTTTTGATTACTGCTACTTGATTTAGATAGTGATGAGTAGCTTTAAATGTTATGCCAAAACCACCGCGCCCTAGTTCTTGTTCTAAGGTGTATTTTCCGCCCTGTAGTGTTTTGCCAGCTATCATTAATTTTCAATTTTACGCTCTTCGCATTTTAGCCTTTTGAACTAATTAGCCGCTAAAACCTTTGCCCAATTCCAAATTGTACTTGACTTTCACCGCGATTGTTAATGCCAAAATCTGCCCGTAATAATCCTACAGGCGATTCTACGCGCAACCCTGCACCATAAGAAAAGCCCGTACCTGGCTTACTTCGGACTTCCGCAGGTTCTCCTAGTATCGTATCGCCTGAACCCAAATCTGTAGCAAAGTCTGCAAATAATACGCCCCCTACAGGCTGAAAAATTGGAAAGCGGTACTCCGCAGAAGCTAAAATATAAGAGCGTCCGCTACCAACTTCCGAACCTCCATAAGCTCTAACCGAATCAAGCCCACCTAAGTTGAAAGCTTCATAGGGTGGCAAATCGCCGATAATAGTTCCACCTTGGAGATTAAAAGCTAATACTTCTATATTTCTTTTGCCAAGTAACTGTACCGGAAAGTATTGAATATAGTTTGCTTGCAACCGATTCATTGTAATATCGCCTTGACCAATCGGAATTGATTGCTCGGTACTAAGACTAAGAATCGAGCCTTGAGTTGGATTACTGCGATCGTTGCGTTCGTCTTTAATGGCGCTAACTGATAGGGTGGTTAAGTCGTCAATTCCCTTACCGCTAAAAGAAAGCTGGTTGCCTAATTCGTCAGTCGGGGAAATATTACCATCGCGATCGCGGATACTAATGCGAGTATAGTTTAGCCCTAAGGACGTTTGCCAATCATCAATAGGTTTAATAAGACTAAAACCACCGCCGTAGCGTCCTTCGCGGGGATTGCTACCATTAGCTAAATCGATATTGCCGTCAAAAGTTGGTGATGTTCCCCGACGGCGAAATACATTAACTTCGTAACCTGGGCGATTGGGTTCGCTGGCGCGGTAGGGGCTTGTAAAGGTAGTTCCAAATTGCAAGTCACGGGGGCTAAATTGCAAGTCTACATCTACAGAATTATTAATGCCGCTAATATTAAAGTCTTGATAGTTGATCGTGCCATAAATTCCGGTATCATCGTCGTACCCACCCCCAGGACTTACACTCCGGGAAGGTTTTTCGGTAAGCTCGTAAATGACATCAATTTGTTTACCTGTTTCGACTAAGGCAACATTAACGTTTCTAAACAGCCCTAGTTGGTATAACTGACGCAAATCTTGCTCAATCGTGAAACTTCTTGCCACATTCCCCGGCTTTAATCGCACTTCACGGCGCAAAAACTCCTCTGTAGTCCGGCTTTTAATGGGATTTCCTTCCGAGTCAGTAGGATTGCCATCTCGATTAAGAAAGCGAAATTTGACACTACTAACAATGCCTTCGGCTACGTCTATCCTTAGCACTCCTTGAGAATTGGGATTTATTGCTAATACTTTGGCGGCTAAGTAGCCATTTGTGGTATACCATTTATCAATTGCTACTCGGCTTTGGTTGATAGCTTTTGGGCTAATCTCTTGACCAATTTGGGGTTGAAAGAAGCCCAAGGCGATATTTTCTGAGAGGACATTGGCATTGCTTAGTTGAATAGCTTTTACTACTACAGGTTCCACCGCGTATACTACATCGATTCCAGTGGGGTTAGTAGTTGTAATTACTTGGGCGTTGACAAATAAACCCGTAGCTAAAATGGCTTGAATATCTGCTTGCAATTGGCTATTGCTAGTATCGCTTCCTTCACGAGTTGCGATCGCTCTCTTGACGATTTCTTGTAATTCCTCCTCTACTCCGGTTACTTGAACCCCAGTAGCCAAAATAAATACATCGCCTTCTTGGGTAGGATCTACAGACTGTTTTAGTCTTGCTTCTAAAGGCAATGCAATAGCGCCATCACTGTAGTTTAAGCTCAAAAGCACTGCTAAAGTGACAACTGTAGTATAAAAAATACGCATAGAATTAATTTACAAATATCCTTGCTTGGTGATAACTTTTGCTTAATTAAAAGATGAAATCTATCTAATCGCTCCAGAAGCGTAGATTAAATGTAGTATTTAACCCAAACCTTTCTTTTATCCGTTTAAATGTCCAAAAACTCTAAATTTCGATTACTTTGCCTCAGTAATGGTCATGGAGAGGATATTATTGCTGTGCGTATTTTACAGGAACTACGCCAAATCTCAAGCAAGCTCAATATTTCGGCTTTACCTTTAGTTGGTGAAGGTAGGGCGTATTTTGCCGCAGATATTCCGGTGATTGGATCGGTGCAAGCTATGCCCTCTGGTGGTTTTATTTACATGGATGGACGACAATTAGTCCGCGACTTACAAGGGGGTTTGCTGCCGTTAACCTGGACTCAACTTAAAGCTATGCGTACTTGGGTAAAAGATGGCGGTGGCATGGTTTTAGCTGTAGGGGATATCGTACCATTGCTGTTTGCTTGGTGGAGCGGTGCTAATTATGCCTTTGTGGGTACAGCTAAATCAGAATACTATGTACGCGATGGAGAGGGGAATTTGCGCCAAGAAAGTCGCCTAGCAAGTCTTTTAGGATTAAATAGTTCTATTTATCTCCCTTGGGATCGCGCTTTAATGAGCAATCCTCGGTGTCAATCAGTTTTTCCTAGAGATACGCTAACTGCTAAGATGCTGCAAAAATGGCAGATTCCAGTTTTTGACTTAGGCAATCCCATGATGGACGGACTTAAACCCGTCCAACCTTTGCAAATATCCTCAAAGGCAGAATTGACGGTTGTGTTGCTCCCTGGTTCTAGAGTGCCAGAAGCTTATGCTAATTGGCAACAAATAATAATTGCAATTTTTAGTTTAATTGAAACTTATAAAAGTCGCTCAATGTTATTTTTGGGGGCAATTTCTAGTCAGGTCAATCTAGATACTTTAGCTCAAACCTTGGTACAGGCTGGTTTTTGCACCTTAGACCACAAGACGTTTAACTATAAAAATGCTTCTATTGTTTTAACTCAAATTGCTTACAATGAGTGTTTAGATAAAGCTGAAATTGCGATCGCTATGGCGGGGACAGCCACAGAGCAATTTGTTGGACTAGGGAAAAGTGCGATCGCATTCCCCGGTAATGGCCCACAATTTACCTATGCTTTTGCGGAAGCTCAAAGCCGTCATTTAGGCTCATCAATAATTTTATTAGAGCATCCAAACCAAACCGGGGAAGCGGTAAAATCTTTACTAGGGGACGCGGAGAGATTAGCAAAAATTGCCGGAAACGGTTATAAACGCATGGGGAAACCTGGTGCAGCGCGTCGAATTGCCGAACGGTTAATTGAACAATTTGAGCAAAATAATTAGCTATTTTTTGTTAGATGCGATCGCTTATTAAGTCTGTCCTAGTCAAGGAGTATTCTTATCTTTTTCTATGACTCGCAGTTCATAGTTTTCAGGGGCTACAAGATACTGAATTATTTGTCCGATACCACTATTGGGAGCAGAGAATCTAATAAATAAAGCAATTAC
>CAJQOK010000336.1 GCA_905479905.1 uncultured Aliterella sp. | reverse complement strand
AATAATGATGGGAAAATTTATTCTGGCCCAGGCGATCGCGCTGTAAGCGATGTATTACGCGGTATCCGTCAAGCTGGTTTTCCTCAAAAGCTAGTAATTGCACCGGGGGAAAGCAAAATGTTAATGAATTCGCCGATTCCCGTCCGCGATTTAGCTAAAGCAGTCAACGGGCGATCTACACTTATGCAGCTAAATAGTAGCGGCAAAGTTTATATCGCAAGTCTAGCAATGTTTGCCAAGCAACAGAGCGATCCAGCGCCGAATTTAGCCCAATGGGAGCAATTACTACTTGCTGGTAGCCTTTCAAGTCCTCGTGACAAAACCCCTACGCCTCCCGGACAAATTAGCGGTCAATTAATCTACGGTAGAGTTGCAGGTATATCGCAAGGTTCGCAATGGAAAGCAACGCTTGCAGACAATCCCCAAGCTAAAAACTTGACAATTCCTGCCCCAGGAAAAGCTATTTCCTATGCTATAAATACGCTCATTGGTGGCAGATTAGGTACAGGACAAGTGCAAACAGCCAAGATGTTAGCCCGATATCCTGATACCGCCTATGAATCTCATGGTAATTACGGCGTTCTTTATAACCTTTCAATTCCTTTAATTAATTCAACTCAAAAAGCTCAAACTGTTACTTTAACCCTCGCTACACCTTTAAAAGAAGACAAACTGAGTCAAAAAGGTGCGCGTTTTCGCCAACCATCATTAGATTTTCCCTTTTTTCGGGGTACAGTCCGCTTGCGTTACAGTGACGACAACGGCAAACCACAAACGCGCTACGTGCATTTGTGGCATCGTGTTGGGCAGGTGCTAGATCCTATGCTTTCCTTAAAAATGTCACCTTCAAGCCGCCGTATGGTGCAGCTAGAGTTGATTTATCCCCCAGACTCTACCCCGCCGCAAATCTTAACTATTGGTACTTTGGAGTAATAGTAAATTGTCTCATCGGCGATCGCCCTTATAGGTAAAGTTTTCAATTAGGGCGATCGCACTTCAATACCTAGTTCAAACTAGCATTTTTGACTATATTTTATACTTAATACTTTTTTAGCATCCTATAATGGCTATTTTGTCAAGCTTAATAGTGGTAGCTGTAAATATTGGCATACTACTTTTAAGTTTGTAGCAGTAACTAAATATATTTATAAGTATCAGCTAAATCAATAGATTCTGGAATTAATAATACAGGGTTTGTATTTGAATGCAACTACTAAAAAAATGGCTATAAATACTGCCAATATTGACTTGACTAAATATGAATAGTATAAATGCGAAGCCCGGTAACGTTCCAGCTTGCGCTATCGCCCAATCATTCAATTTGTTTGAATTAATTAGGAATAACATTACTAACAACTTTATTCCTTTAGCTTTTTATTCTAGTTTGGCAGCAATCGTTTATTCATTATTAGGTATTTTTATTTGGCTAAAACCCTTAGAAGTAGCAAAGAAACCTTACTGGACTTGGGCGATTTTGTTACCTGTAATTTTTATACCTTTGTGGCTAGGTTCTGGTGCATGGGCGATCGCAATTACGTTAGTTTCTATCTATGGTTTTAAAGAATTTGCCCGTAGTACAGGGCTTTACGAGCATAAAGCTTACTGTATTGTTGTAGATATATTAATTGTTGGTTTGGGTTTGTGTGCGGCTTTTAATCAGTACGGTTTATTTATGGCTTTGCCAATTTGGGGAATAGCCGGAATTACAACTTTACCCATATTTACCAATCAATCTAAAGGTGCAATCCAACACATTTCCTTATCAGCGATTGGACTAATTTATTTTGGTTGGTTTATGGCGCATATTAGCTTTTTAAGTCAGTCAAAATACGGATTGGGTTATGTGTTATTTATGGTGCTGGCGACTCAATTTAACGATGCTTTAGCTTTTTTATGGGGTAAATTATTCGGTAAAACTACTTGGACGGAAATATCGCCTAAAAAGACTGTAGAAGGGTCGCTTTTAGCTTTATTGTCAAGTATTGCGATCGCCTATTTAAACTGGCAAATTGCTTTTCCTCATTTCCAGTGGTGGTTAGTGGGAATAATTGGTTTAATAATAGGTATCGGCGGTCAAATTGGCGACTTGGTAATGAGTGCCTTTAAACGCGATTTGGGGATTAAAGACTTTGGCGCACTTTTACCCGGACATGGCGGAATTTTAGACAGAATTGATAGCTTACTGTGGGTTGCGCCTGTGTTTTTTCATACAGTTCGCTTTTTTCATGGAGGCTTTGGCTACTAATGCAAGATGTTCGTCAGTGCAGCCTCAATCTCAATTATTGGTGGACAGTTGCCCATCTTAAAAACTTTCCGCACAGTGGAATTAAAGCGGCAAAAGTGGGAACAATAGAATTAGTTGTTGTCAAGGCTAATAGTAGCTACAGCGTCTTTGAAGATGCTTGTCCGCATAAACGGGTGCGTTTAAGTCAATTTGGTCGTCGCGTCGGTAATAAACTTGTTTGTAGTTATCACGGCTGGAAATTTGCCCCTAGCGGTCAGTGTACTGATATTCCGGGTATGGATATGCAAAAGCAATTTTGTCTCAAGTCCTATCCGGTTAAAGAGTATGGCGGCGGGCCAGTGGGTGTTTTTAGGCGATGAAAAGTTGGCTGATTCTGTACCATTGCCAAAAATTCCTCCAGTCCATAGTCAGCATTACCATCCGATTCCCATGCAAGGAGAAGTAGGCTGTCACTTTAGTTATATTACTGAAAATGCGACAGATTTATTTCATGCAGACTTGCATCAAAGCGCCCAACCTTGGGCAAATCCTCAATTATTGTCTTTAAAAAGTAACTTGCGGACTGTAAACGCCATCTATGAAGTTGATACCCCTAGATTACTGGCGGCGCTAATTTCTCACCCTGGCAAAAATCGCGTTCATGTGATGTACGAGTATCCTTACTTTCATTTATGGTCTGAAGATGGGGCATTTTATCTATTTGTAGTTTATGTTCCCACAGCACCACAGCGAACATGGGTTTATTCAACCTTTTACTTTCGCCATGTGTGGGGAATGCCTTGGATTTTAAAATTGCTGCATCCAATTTTAGATAGAGGTACGTTTCGCCAAGTGTTTGCTGAAGATATCCACGCAGTACAAGAAGAACAACGGGCTTACAACTTACATAGTCAAGACTTAAGCCGCGAAACTAATCCAGTTTCCCATGCAGTCCGCAAAGTTATCTTAAATCAAACTGACGGACAACAGCCTTTAACTTGCGAACCCTTTGTTTATCAAGGTAAACCAGTATGAAATTTGATTATGTTCCGGCGGTGGATTTGGGAGATCCATTAACTAAACGTTTGGGGAGTTATCCTCGCGTACCAGATTTAACTTGGGATACTTTGCGACTTTGTGGTAGTTGGCTTGCAGTAACTTTATTAAGGTTGCAATATCGGCTAACGGTGAAAGGTCAAATTCCTACTGGCGATCGCATTGCAATTGTAGCAAATCATCAATCCCACCTAGATACTATTACTTTACTTGCAGCAATACCCGCCAAAATCCGATGTCAAATTGTGGTATTAGCCGCCGCAGACTACTTTTTTTGTCAACTTAATCGCGCCTTAGCCGCATCATTGTTATGTCAAGCTGTAGCTTTTGATCGCCTTAGCGTGATGGAATTAAAACAGTGGCGAAGTCGTCTTAAAGCTGCTACTTCCGGCTGGATTTTGTTTTATCCCAGTGGTAGCCGCAAAAGCTGCCAACTTCAACGCGGGTTATTAAAAATATTACTAAAAGAAGGCTGGACAATTGTACCTGCACATTTAGCCGGAACTAAAGCCGCGTGGTCAATTGAGGCGCAGTGGTGGAAACCATTTCAGCATTTAGAAGTTACCTTTGGAGAACCTTATCAAGGTAGCGATTTAGATTTGTTAGTTACTCAGCTTAAACAAGATTTATTTTTATGACTCCTAAACTCGATTTGGGCTTGTATCAAGCTAAATACTCATTACGGGCTTTACTCCGGAAAATTCCTGGTATTAACCAACTATCACCCAATTGGTTATCGTGTTCGACGATTATTCCTGGAGTAGCTACAGCTTACTGTTTATATCAGGGTTGGTGGATTGGGGCGATAATTGCGATCGCATTACGAATGTTACTTAGTACCCTAGATGGTTTAGTTGCCGAAGAATTTGATAAAAAATCGCCATTAGGGGCTTATCTCAACCGTTTACCCGGAGAAATCACCGATTTACTAATTATTTTAGGCTTATTTCCTCACGGTCAACTTACATGGATTATTGCCCTAATTATTCTTACAAGCTGGGTGCAAACCTTTGGCTTACTTGGTTTAACGGCGGGAAGCAAAACCCAATCGGTAGGGCCTTGCGGACAAACGGACAGACTGGCAATTATTGCCCTTAGCTGCATTGTGGCGGCGTTTGGTCTCCCCGTATGGCAATACGTGATTCCCGGAATGTGTATCGGTTGCGGCTTAACTATTTTGCTGCGGATATTTCGATCTATCCGCGACATTACTAGCAACCAATCGCTTACTCCTGTTTGAAGTAGTTTGTTAAATGCGAACAAGAGCTTAATTGAATATGGAAATTATTACCAAAAGATTTCTTTTACGAGACTTTATTGAGGAAGATGAGCCAGCGTTTTTTGCCTATCGTGCCGATCTGCGCTATGCAAAGTTCTGTGCGCCGGAGGAAGTAACACTCAACTATACTCAAAAACTTCTGCACCTTTTTAATCAGTGGGCAACGGAAAACCCTCGCTACAATTATCAGCTTGCTCTAGTTGATCGCCGCAATCAAGAACTAATTGGCTGTGGCGGACTGCGCCAGGAAGGTTACAGTGCAGATATAGCAGAACTAGGCATTGAGTTAGCATCTCAATTTTGGGGGCGTTATGCCTACGCTATTGAGATAACAAAAGCTTTGATTGAGTTTGGTTTTCACAATCTGGGTTTAAAGGAGATTCGAGGCGTTTCTGTCAGTGCAAATTTGCGAGTTACCCGTTTAGCACAACGGTATGGATTTGTTGCCATTGGCACTCGTCCTAGTCCTAATTGGATGAGCGATCGCTCGTGGAGTCAAATCGAATGGCAGCTTACGCGCGAATCTTGGGAGAATCTAGCCATCTAACGCTTTGGGTAACTTACTATAAAGCGCGATCGCGCGGATCAAAGATGACCATTTCCTAGTTATAAAAATTTAATGATTCCCGGAATTACTTACCTAAACTGGGCAGGACTTGCACCTTTAACTGTGAAAAGCTATATGCACAGCCTGTTCGCCCCCGAACTTATGGGCAATATTCTTTTACCAAACTGGGTTAAACGAGTTGATAAGCTGCGCGAAGATGTTGCTTTATGGCTGGGTTGTCACAGCGAACAAGTTGCCTTTGTACCTTCTACCAGCATGGCGTTAACGATCGCAGCCCATAGTCTCAATTGGCAAAACGGCGACACCATCCTTTATCCAGCTAATGATTTTCCCGCTAATGTTTTACCTTGGCAGAGTTTAGAACGCTTTGGAGTTGCAG
>CAJQOK010000335.1 GCA_905479905.1 uncultured Aliterella sp. | reverse complement strand
AAGATTACACGGCTCTAGAATCGGTGAGCGGTTTTTCGACTAATAGCGATCGCACAATTGTGTTTAGTAGCGATCGCAACATCGATCTGTACGAATTAGAAGAACTTTGCGATGCCGTCGGTTGGTCGCGTCGCCCTTTGCGTAAGGTAAAAAAAGCCATTGAATTTAGTTTTCTCGTCGCCTCAATGTGGGAAGTGCGCGGAACGGGAAAACGCCTAATCGGATTTGCTCGTGCCACTTCCGACCATGCCTTTAATGCAACTATTTGGGATGTAGTCGTTCACCCAGATTTTCAAGGCAAAGGTTTAGGCAAAGCAATGATGAAATATATGATCAAAAAACTTAGAAGCGAAGATATTAGCAATGTAACCTTATTTGCCGATCCTCAAGTTGTCGATTTTTATCGCGGTTTAGGGTTTACAGCCGATCCAGAGGGGATTAAAGGAATGTTTTGGTATCCAAGTTAAAGCATCCCACCTACTGTTTAATTACAGGCAAATTTGTGATAATTGTACTTCTGTGTTAAGTTAGTGTACGAGCTAAAATACGGGATGTAGCGCAGCTTGGTAGCGCGCCTGCTTTGGGAGCAGGATGTCGCAGGTTCAAATCCTGTCATCCCGATTAGTAAATAATATATAGAATATTAGTCAGCAATTTGCTTGCGGACTAATTTATTAAAATAGTTACAATCTATAGATTAATAATAAGTAAAAAATTGCTGAAGTTTGATAAGCTCCTTTAGATAGTGTAAGGTAGGAACGATTTGTAGTAGGGTAGCGTCAGGTAAAAAATGGCGTAATTTATCAGTAATCAAAGATTTTGTCTAAAAAATCTATTGCTTGAAAATGCAAACAGGGAATCGTCGCAATTTATCAACAAGCCAGTATAAAAAAACTATATTGAGCAGACAGAAACAGAAATGAACGATAAGATAGCTCACATAAATTGTTTCTCCTTCCACCGAACCAATAGTAAGTAAGATATCACCGTTTAGCTCAAAGTAATTGGCTATTAATGCCAGGAGTATTCATGAAATCAATGTTTAATTTGGGCGCAAAGTTAGGAATAGTTAGCAGTGCCATTGTTGGCTCGGCAATCTTTGGCACAATGAGCGCGTTTTCTTTGCCTCAAGATCAAATTGTCCAGAAGCTAGGGCCTGTACCTGTATTTACAATCACTGATGCCAAGGGAGCGCCCTTAGTAGCTTCTAATGAAGGCAACAAAAAAGAAGGTGGAGTTGCGGGAGTATTTATCAACCAAAAGGACGCGGAAGCATTTGTAAATCAACTTAAAACCAAAAACCCAGAACTTGCCAAAACTGTCCGGGTAGTTCCCGTTTCTTTAGGAGAAGTATACAAGCTAGACCAAGCTAGTAGCACCAAGCCTAACTCCTTAGACTTTGCTTACGTACCCGCCAAGCAACAAGTAGATGCTGCAATGGCATTACTCAAGAAATCAGGTCAAGATGAGAAGAAGTTTCAAGGAACGCCGTTATTTGTCGCTAAAGCCGGGAAAGAAAAAGGCTACTTGACGGTCAAACAAGCAGATAAGCAAGTAATTCCCTTCTTTTTTAACAAAGAAGAATTGCAAACCATGCTAGATAAATTCAAAAAACAACAGCCAGACTTGGCTTCTACCGTCGAGATTCAGGTAGTCAATTTAGAAGGGGTAATTGAAACAATGCAAAGTCGCAACGATACCCAGCTAAACCAAATTATGTTGGTTCCACCCAAAGCTTCCATTGACTTTGTTCGCAGTCTCCCCGCAGCGCAACCACGTAGAAAATAAGTTTGGGCATGAATCAAAAGCTGTGGCAAGTTTCGGGGGAAGAACTTTGGCAATGGCGAAAAACAGCCCAAAAAGCTGCAATGGCGGCTAAAGTTTCCCCAAGCGAATTAGACTGGCTCTTACAAGAAGTAGCTGGGCTAGAACGATTAACTCTCCGCTTGGATTCTTTTCGAGATTTGCCCCAAATTCCTATCCAGCTTGAACTTAGAGAACTAGACCGATTATGGCAAAAAAGGTTAAAAGAGTTTTTGCCAGTTCAGTATATTGCTGGAGTTGTGTATTGGAGAAATCTCAAATTAGCAGTTTCTCCAGCAGTGCTGATTCCCCGCCCAGAAACAGAGCAACTAATTGATCTTGCAGTGATGGCGGCAAAAAATAGCTCAATATTACTGGAAAGAGGTTATTGGGCAGATTTAGGGACGGGGAGCGGAGCAATTAGTCTGGGGCTTGCTGAGGTATTTCCTCAAGCAAAAATTTACGCCGTTGATTGTAGCAGTGCAGCAATAGAAATCGCTCAAAAAAATTCTCTACTCTTGGGTTTTGGAAGTCGCATTAAATTCTATCAAGGTTTTTGGTGGGAACCAATAGCACTATTGAAGGGAAAATTGAGCGGCATGATATCCAATCCTCCTTATATTCCCAGTGATGAAGTTGCAAAACTACAGCCAGAAGTAGCCCAGCATGAGCCTAGGCTGGCTTTAGATGGGGGCGATGATGGCATAGATTGCTTGCGCTATTTGGTGGAGACTGCGCCCGATTATTTGCTACCTGGGGGCGTGTGGTTGGTGGAGACAATGGCGGGACAAGCAGAAATAGTTGCGTCGTTGCTGCGCGATCGCAAAAGTTATACTAATATTTCAATCCATGCCGATTTAGCAGGTATTGAACGTTTTGTTTTGGCAATAAAAAGTAATTAAATTGCGCTCATGACCCAAGGAACGTTGGCAGAACTGGTAGAAACAGTTTTTGCCGGAAAATTAGTTAGTTTTCCTACCGATACAGTTCCAGCTTTGGCAACTTTACCGTCAAAAGCCCAGTTAATTTTTGCAGCAAAGCAGCGTAGTCAAGATAAGCCACTCATTTTGATGGCGGCTGATGCTCCCGATCTTTGGCCCTATGTTTCTGGGAGTGCGGCAGAATTATTAGTATGGCAACAAATGGCTGCAACTTATTGGCCTGGTGCGCTAACTATGGTACTGCCAGCAAGCGATCGCGTACCCAAGGAGATTAATTTAGCAAGTCCTGATACTGTGGGCTTGCGCGTGCCAAACCATGCTGTTACTAGGGCTATTTTGGCTCGTACTGGGGCGCTGGCTACTACTAGCGCGAATAAGTCTGGTAAACCACCATTGCAGACAATGAGGGAAATTAAAGCAGCGTTTCCCGATGTTTTAACTTTGTCCCTTGAAGCAACAGAACAGCCGGATAGTGCCATCCCTTCTACAGTTATTAAGTGGATTGGTAACAATTGGCAGATTTTACGCTCTGGTGCGGTTAAGTTAGAGTCGTAATTTATACAATTAATTATGGATTTGGCTAACTGGATATATTTGGCAACGGGGTTAGGAGTTGGGTTAGCAAGTCGATGGTTATTACCGCCAAAATTATCTACTGATTTGAAAGGTATTTCACCGCAACAATTAGATGGAGTTTTGCCGCAAACCCAATTAGCCTACTTGATGGCGCAACAAATTAGCCAGTTTAAAGGGGGCTTTTTGGCGCGAACTTCCCATGAATTGCGATCGCCTCTAAGTAACATTATTGGTCTACATCAGTTGATTTTGTCTGATTTATGCGACGACAGGGACGAAGAACGCGAATTTGTTGCCCAAGCTCACGAAGCGGCGTTGCAGTTAGTTAAGTTAATCGACGAAATCCTTAATGTTGCCAGACTAGAACATGGAACTAATAAATTAGAAATTCAACCTTTGCAATTAAGCTTTGTTTTGGAAGAAGTTTGTAATATTTTACGCATGATTGCTGCAAATCGCTCTCACAAGCTACAACTATCTCCACCACCTCCAGAAATTTATGTTTTAGCCGATCCTCTATGGTTGCGACAAATCATCTTGAGTCTTATTGATGCAGCAATCTTCTGTATAGAGGATAGCGGAATTTTTAAT
>CAJQOK010000334.1 GCA_905479905.1 uncultured Aliterella sp. | reverse complement strand
TATTGCTCTAAAACTTTCATTTCTGTTTCTGGAAGTCTAATACTGAGATGACTTTCTAACATGGATGCTGCAATATGCTTTACAGTCCCTAGGTTACACTACCTGCGATTATTTGGCTTAACTAAAGTTGGGTAATTGGTAATTGGTAATGGGTAATTGGTAATTGGTAATTGGTAATTGGTAATTGGTAATTGGTAATGGGTAATTGGTAATGAGGAGGAGACAGGATTGCAAAAAGGAAAGATCATCACACTTTTAGTAACGCTAAGTTCGATTAGGGGCGGGGATCGGTTTTTTTGGCTAATTTATCTTTCTGCAAACTCTCAGAAGTCATTTGTACGAATGGATTTGCAGGGTTTGTTAGATCGATATAAGCAACATCTTGAGGATTAACTTTTGTAGGTAAGCGCCGCATTTCCTCTAAACGTCGGAGTTGAGCGCTTAATTTTGAGCTATAAGCACCTAAATGTATAACTCCAAGTTCAGTTTTTAAAATCAAATTATCGGGATTTTGCCAATTAATTTCGCTGACTTTGACTTCAAGACTGTTTACCGCTTGGTAAAGTTGACTCCAGTGCGGTTGATACTGCTCTATTTGTCCCATAACTTTTAGCTTGGGCATTTTAAACGATGTACTATTGGGCGCAGCGTAACTTTGCTGAGGTATCCATACTCCGTCTGCGGCGATTAATCCTGGGGTGGTATTTTTGGTTAAAGCGACAGCGACAGGGATTCTTTCAGTGACTTGTACTGTCAAGCTTGGCGGAAATAGACTCCGCGTTACCTTAGCGTCACTAATGGTTGGTTGTGCTGCTAATTGTTGAGCTAGAGCTTTGGGTTTAATTTCTAATAAGGTTTGCGGATAAGAGATTTTTAATAGCGATTGAATTGCTGGGGTGGTTAACAATTTATTTCCCGTAACATTAATTTGCCTAGATTCTCTTACTACCCAAAAAGGTTGACTTGCTCCCCATACTAATCCTCCCAATAGCCCCCCAATAGCCAAGGTTCTCCAAACAGATTTGATCTGTTTTATGCGTCGATGGCGGCGCAGCAACAAGCGGCGTTGAGTCAATTCTCCTGGGGAAACCGAGGCAAAATTATTCATACTAAAATTACTCAATAAGTTTATTTACTTAGCGATCGCCTTCTCTGAGCCAAATTTTGATCCGAAAATATAAATTATCTGGCTAATTTTTTGAGTATATTACCATAATTAGCTGAAATTGCCAGAAGCTCAATTAATCAGACTTACGTATTTTTTTTCCGGTAGGAATAGCCGCAATCAGGCGGCGAGTGTATTCTTGTTGCGGGGAGCGGTAAATACTTTCGGCATCGGATTGTTCGACAATTTGACCTTGATTCATCACTAAAATGCGATCGCTCATAAACTTAACTACATTCAAATCGTGAGAAATAAAAATGTAAGTTAGGTTAAATTCTTGTTGCAATTCCTTAAGTAGGTTCAATACTTGAGCCTGTACTGAGACATCTAAAGACGAAACCGATTCATCGCAAATAATAAACTTAGGTCGCAGCGCCAACGCTCTGGCAATACATATTCTTTGCCGTTGACCGCCGGAAAATTCGTGAGGATAGCGATTTATTAAAGTGGGGTCAAGTCCTACGCGCTCTAGGAGTTCCCCGGCAATTTTTCGTCGATTGCGATCGCTTGATCCCCTACCATGAATTACCAACGGCTCAATTATCGCATCGCCAACTTTGAGGCGGGGATCGAGGGAACTAAACGGGTTTTGAAAAATAATCTGCATTTCTTGGCGCAGTTTTTGTAAGGCATGACCGCCAATAGTAGCGACATTTTGCCCATCAAACATTACACTGCCACTAATGGGAGTAATTAATCTAACTAAAGTTCTTCCCAAAGTCGTTTTACCACAACCAGACTCGCCGACCAAACCTAAAGTTTCTCCGGGGTAGACTTGAAACGAAACCCCTTTAACTGCCATAAAATAACGTTTAGTTTGACCAAAAGCTCCAGATTGGGGAAAACCTACTTGCAAATTACTAACGTCTAGCAAGGGCTTCTGCTTCATGAGGTGAGCTAAACGTTGCTGCAACGCCTCTTTTGTGACTTCGGGCGGTGATGGAGGGCTTTTTTGTTTAATTTGCACATTGCCATTAGCTGCCCTGGTCATGCCCATAAAATCCGCCACTGTCAGCAAGTATTGCGATCGCACTTCCAAATCTGGGCGACAAGCGAGTAAACCTTTAGTATAGGGGTGCTGAGGGTGAGTAAATACCGATTCTACAAGTCCAGATTCGACAATTTGTCCTTGATACATTACTGCGATGGAGTCGGCAATTTCTGCTACTAATCCCAAGTCGTGAGTAATGAAAATCATCGCCATTTGACGGCTTAAACTTAATTCTCTCAGTAAGTCCAAAATTGTCGCTTGTACCGTCACATCTAAAGCCGTTGTGGGTTCGTCAGCAATTAAAATGGCGGGATTACAAGAAATTGCCATAGCGATTGTAACTCTTTGCAATTGACCGCCCGAAAGTTGATGCGGGTAGCGATCAAGCATGGCTCTTTTTTGCTCGGCAACTTCTTGAGCTAACTTGCGTTTGTCTTTTCCCAAAGCGACTTTAGTCGCAATTATTTGAGCTTCTAAGTCTTCATCAGTAGGTAATAGCTTGACTTCTTGCAACAAACCTATTGCTATGCGTTGCGCTTCTTTTGAGGATACTTTTTGATGGCGTAGGATCGCTTCAACTAATTGAAATCCACAAGTATAAACTGGGTTTAGGGCGCTCATCGGCTCTTGAAACACCATCGCAATTTTGCCGCCTCGGTATTGCAGCATTTGCTTTTGGGATAATTTTAATAAATCAACCCTGGTCGATTGTTCGTCCCCAAACCAAATTTCACCGCCGCTAATTATACCAGGACTTGGTACTAAACCCATTAATGCTAGGGATGTAACGGATTTACCTGATCCCGATTCGCCTACAATTCCTAAAGTTTGACTTTGCTCTAACTTAAAAGAGATATTTTGCGCCGCCGTGATTACTTTTTCCTCGGTAATAAAGTCAACTTGTAAGTTGCGAACATCTAAGATTTCACTCATAGGAATTGTTGGGCGTACAACGGAAAAATTAACAGGATTTTAACAGTTTCTTTCGTTGCTTTTTGTGCGTTTGACTAAGGTTTTTATTTTTGCTCCGTCAGCTACAGGTGTAACTGACGGAGAGTTTTAAAACGGAATGTCGTCGTTGTCTGTACTATAATCTGGTTGCGGTGCTGGGGGGGCAAACTTACTACTACGATCGCTATCTTCATTGTAAGTATCTGTTGCAGGAGTGGGTTTATAGGGCGCTCCCGCAGTTACAGGCGATCGCATTTCCTCCTCATCGGTTGGGTTTAGCGATGTATCTGTACTACTTACTGAGCCAAGATTAACACCTGCGCCCAAAGGATAAATTTTTTGTACGGTTAATTCCGCTCTTTTTTCTTTGTAACCTTCGACTTGGACGCTGTTAATAGTCAAGCGTCCTTCAATAACTACGCGATCGCCTTGATGGTAAGATTTTTGAATTTCTTGAGCCAAATTTCCCCATCCCACTACTTTTAGTCTAGAAAGAGTTGGTTGAGATCCGCGCTCTGAAAATTCTACCAACATTTCGCAAATCGCCATTTGGTCGGAGGTAAAGCGCAACTGCGGTTCTTGAACGATTTGAGCCATTAAAATGCAACTATTCATCGATTTGTTCCCTAAGCATTTTTTTCTAAAGTTGAGTAGACCTGTAGGAGAGCAAAAGTCGCTCTCCTTTTTTTTACCCCATTACAGTTTCTTGAGGATTAATCTCTGTACCCATTTCTTGCTCTTGCTCAACAAATAATTGAACGCGAGAACGGTACTCTCTTAAACTGTTATCTACCCACTCTCTATCATTACTGTTAGCGTACAAATGTACCAGTGGTTCGCTGGCATCGGGCAAAATTAATACCCAATTATCATTTTGAGGATTAATAATTTTGACTCCATCGACTAACTCTAATTCTTGGGCGGGGTGAGTTTCGACCAAATGGCGCATCAGCGCACCTTTGACAGTCCAAGGACAGCGCACAGTATAAGTTTTGTGATAAACGCGCGGTAACTCTGTTCGCACCGAAGCAAGCGATCGCTCTTGAATAGTTAGCATCTCAATTAGTTTAGCAATCGAGAACATGGCATCAAAACCCGGATGCAGTTGCGGGAAAATAAAGCCGATATCGCCGCTTCCTCCCATCACTACATTAGGATCGTTTTGGCATTCTTCCATCAAGGCGGTGGGATTTGCTTTGGAACGAATGACTTTACCATCGTGGCGACGGGCAATTTGCTCTACGGCGCTAGAAGCATGAATTGGTACTACTACCGTCCCTCTAGGATGGGCTGTTAAGATTGTATTTACCATTAACGCTGTTAGCAATTCGCCGCGAATCGGCATCCCCGATTCATCTACTAAAATTAATTGTTCGCCATTGGCTAATACTTGCACGCCAAAACTAGCTTTTAATACTTCAACCACCTGTCCTAATTGAGTAAGCAATTGCTCTCTTTCCACCGGAGAAACCGCCGAGGGTTTGAGACTGGCATTTAAAACTACTGCATCGCAGCCAAACTTAGCTAAAAGCTGGGGTAGTATTGCTCCCGAAACCGAGTAACTATAGTCAATAATTACCTTTGAGTTGCTATGGCGGATTGCCTCAACATTCAAATTCTTCTCAAAAGCCGTACAGTAAGTATCGATCATTTGAATTGGATAAGTTACATTCCCAATTTCATGAATTTGTACTCGCCGCAAGTCTTCTTTAAAGTAAGATCCCTCAATTTTCTTTTCCTTAGACTTAGAAATATTAATCCCATTGCGATCGATAAATTCAATTAAAATCGAATCTGGGCGATCGGGATGCAAGCGCACATGAATACCGCCAGCTACGGAAAGCTTAGAAACGACCGTCCGCGCCATTGGTAAAGCTGTAGCATCTAAGTTTTGAATATTTATGCCTACAGACATCAATCCCGCAATCAAACTGCGCGTTACCATCCGCGACATACTACGTTGATCCCGCGATACTGTAACTTGAGAGCCAGGTTTTAGCGTCGAACCGTAAGCCGCCCCTAGTTTAACGGCAAATTCTGGCGTAATATCAATATTTGCTAGTCCCTGCACCCCTCTTTGACCAAATAAATTGCGCTGGGCGGTGTGACCCCAAATTAAATTAATATTTAAAGTCGCTCCCGATTCTATTTGCTTGCTAGGCCAAACGCGCACTCCAGGACTAATTAGCGCTTCTTCTCCCACCGTAGACAAGGAACCAACTACAGCCCCTTCTAGCACCTGGGCGCGGCGATCTACGCGCGTACCGCGAGAGATAACGCAAGCTCTTAAATTAGCTTCTTCGCCAATAATTGCCCCATTCCAAATAATTGGACGCTTGATATTTGCATCATTGCTAATGGTTACATTGTCGCCAATTACTGTTCCCCCATCAATTTGGACTCTAGCCCCAATGCGGCAATTATCACCAATTAAACAAGGAGTAGAAATTTTGGCGCTGGGATCGATAAAAGTATTTTGCCCAATCCATAAATTAGGCGATTGTTCTTCGTAAGCATAATCAAGCTTGACTTTGCGCTGCAAGCCGTCGTACTGACTTTCTCTGTAAGCTTCTAAGTGTCCAACATCGCACCAATAGCCTTGAGCAATATAACCGTACATTGGCTCATCGCTTTCTAACAGCCGGGGAAATAAATCTTTAGAAAAGTCGCACTCTTGATTTGCTGGCAAGTAATCTAATACTGATGGTTCTAATATGTAAGTGCCAGTATTAACGGTGTCAGAAAAAATTTCGCTGGTAGAAGGTTTTTCTAAAAAACGGCGAATCCGATAGTCTTCATCAGTGATTACCACCCCAAACTCAATCGGGTTGGGTACGCGAGTCAATATTAAAGTTGCTTTTGATTTTTTGCGTTTATGAAATTCAATGGCGGCGGTGAGGTCAAAATCGGTAATACTATCGCCGCTAATTACTAAAAAAGTTTTATCTAAAAAGTCAGCAATGTTTTTTACCGAACCCGCCGTCCCCAATGGCTGATCTTCTTCTACGGCATAGGTCATTTGTACGCCAAAATCACTACCATCGCCGAAGTAATCTCGAAATACATCAGGCAAATAATACAAAGTAGCAATTACTTCGGTAATTTGATGTCGTTTGAGAAGATTGATAATATGTTCGGCAATTGGGCGATTTAAAATTGGCACCATCGGTTTAGGACAATCACAAGTTAACGGTCGAAGCCGCGTCCCCGATCCTCCAGCCATCAATACTGCGCGCATAATTTCTCCTTGAGGTACTGGCAATTCGTCCCTAGGCTTAAAGCTGACGATCGCACTTTACTAATCTTTAACTATTTTCTTATTTTTCTTTGTTTCTAAGATACTCCCCCAAGACACATCCAGGGGCGGAAACTAAAATCAATTTTGGAAACGCTCATTTACACTGGTAATAGAGCCAGCAATTACTTGTCTTTGCTATAAACGAGCGATCGCCGACTGTTTACTAGGGAATGACACAATCCCAAAATGTATAATTATTTAATTGGCAGGTTCAATTTCTATTTTGTCATTATCTTAAGAGGTTGAATAAAATGGGCAGTTTTATTACTTATGGTTTGATATTGGTTTATGGTGGCGGCGTGTGGAAGTTTTGGAACGGTTTTAGACGCACAAATTTCAACGTTGCTTTCACCAATAAATTGCGGTTGGCTTTACTATGGCCTTTTTTGTTAGCGTACAGCAAATCCTATCGTCAAAATTTTAGAAAGGCTCTCAAAGGCTAAAGTTAGTTGTCAAATGTAGACTCTACCCGTCGCCTATGGCTAATTGGCGGTACTACTGAAAGTGCCGTCATAGCTTCAGCAATCTCTTATAATATTTCTTGTCTAATCTCTGTAACTACGGTTTCCGCACGCAGTCTTTATCCCCAAACTCCTAATCTCCAAGTCTGGGTAGAGACTTTAAAACCCCACCAGTTAGAAGAGTTTTTACTACTGCAAAACATTACGGCGGTTTTAGATGCGTCTCATCCCTACGCTGTGGAAATTTCTCGTAATGCGATTTCTGCTACCCAAAAGCTGCAAATTCCCTATCTGCGTTACGAAAGGCCAGCAATTGATGATGCTTCGGTAATTAATGTCGCTAGTTTTGATACGCTGCTTTCGAGGGATTATTTGCGATCGCACCGCGTATTGCTAACTATTGGCTATCGCTCATTACCTCTATTTCAACCTTGGCAAGAAAAAGCTACTTTGTTTGCCAGAATTTTACCTAGTGCGAAGTCTCTAGAAACTGCCTTAAATTCAGGTTTTACAGCAGATCGCCTAATTTGCCTGCGTCCCCCTATTTCGGTGGATTTAGAGCGCAGTCTTTGGCAACAATGGGGGATTTCTTTAGTTGTTTCTAAAGCCTCTGGTACGGCGGGTGGGGAAGATGTTAAGCGCCTTGTTGCTCAACAATTAAATATTCCTTTGATTTTGGTGGATAGACCTATTGTTAACTATCCTCAGCAAACTAGCGATGTATCCGTTGCGTTAGAATTTATCAAATTTAATTGTTAATTTATATTCAAAAAAAACTGTTTACTTTTACAATTTTTAACTTTTTCTTGACCTCTTTTCATGTATAATTAAATAATGGAGATATTGAAACTTTTTGAATTTGAGTTTAGCTTTCGATTATAAAATATATTTTATCAAAAAGTCAAGCAAATAGCAAGAGCTTTGACAACAAAAACTTTTTAATTTTTCTTAACAAAAATAGACTCAAATTTTGGGGTATTTAAAAAACTAAAAACATGGCTCTAGGCGATCGCAAATTAGATTTAGTTTTCAGGGTTGAAACTTATTCAATAAACTGAATAAATCGAACTTTTGGCGCTAACAAATCCTTGTACTTAGTAGAAGTTACCTCGATTTCGGCTAATTGACCCAATGCTTTGCTACAAGGAAAGCCATATTTTGCCGCAACGCGACTTCTGGCAATGTTTAAAGCCGTGCGACTTCTGGTAACAAAATCATCTAAATCGTAGTCAGTGTTAGGCGTAAAATATTTTTTGACAACAGAAGATGGGGAATAACAAACCGATTGAGAACCGTCAGACCATTGAATTTGAAAGTAAGTTTCAGGCATAGAAGTTTAGAGAATATTTGCAAAGGTGCGGTAGGGTGTGATTCAATGGTTGATCCCCCCTAACCCACGTCAACAAAGCGGGAAGCGTAGCTACACCGCTTTTTGACTCCCCTTGAAAAAGGGGGGAAAATATGGAGGATTAGTGACCTTTTTCAATGAACTTTAAGTGATTTGATCCTCATAATAGAGACTTTTAACTGGTTTTATTAGGCTAGAATTTGCGGAGAATTAGAAAAACCTGTTAATGGTTGGGTGGATAAATCCCAAAATACAACCGATTCGGTAGCTGAAGTTAGTATGAGTTTTTGGTCTTGTTGCACTTCTCCCACCACTTCACAAACTAAAGAATGCTTGCGAAAACAAGATTTTACCGCCGCTACATTATCCGGGCGAACGCTAAGTAGAAAGCCGTAACTCGGAAAGCTGACTAACCAACGCTCTAATGAGAGTTCTTCGGGACAAGGAATGGCATCTAGATTCAGCACCGCACCACAGTTAGAAGTTTCTAATAGCATTAATAAAGTGCCGATAATTCCCCCCATACTGATATCTTTACCCGCATCGCACAGCCCGTTTTCAGCTAGATGCGGCAATATTGCTAAATTCTCGCGTAGTTGCAAGGGACTTGCTGTAGTTGCGGCATCCCAAAAGTTATATTGAGGGTGAGATGTCCCTTGTAAATCAACAGCAACTAATAACAAGTCGCCTGGTTGTGCTTTAAAACTAGAAATTAATTGCTTTGCCCGTCCTAAAATGGCTACAGACAGGGCTTTATAGGGGCTGTGGCAGTTAGTATGACCGCCAACAATGGGAACATTGTAAGCCTCGGAAGCTGCTTTCATACCCGCCCATAGAGCTTTGTTATCAAGGCGATCGCTCCACAAAGTATCAACTACAGCGATCGCCTTTCCGCCCATTGCATAGATATCGCTGACATTCACCATAATCGCTGACCATCCGGCAAACCAAGGATCGGTATCAACGAATATTGGCAACATACCTTCGGCAGCGAGTAGTAGATATCCATCACCATCAGGAATCGCCGCACAATCATCGCCTAGGAGTATTTGAGCGCCATTGCCAATATTTAAGGCTTGGGACGCGGTTTGAATGTCTTGCTTTTGCAACAGACTGAGAGATTGATTTAGACGCGCTGCAAGGGAGGTTAGCATTAGGAGGCAATGGTTGTGGGAATGAACGGGCGCGGTTCTGTGCTGGGGGGATAGAAATTAAGATCGGCGCTCATTAAATGATGAGGGCGATCGCAAAAAATCATTTCTCGATTAGATTGCCAATGCAAACGCCCAAAAAAGCGGACGTTTTGCAACTGTACGTTAGCTAAAAATTGCTGACATCCCCAACAATTTGCAGTAGTTACAGCTTTATAAATTAGTCCTTTGCCAATTTGCCAGCCTTTGCGATAGTCTTGATGAGTTCCCAGCCTCCCGCCGTACCAAACCTGGGGTTTTATCTCATAAATTCGCACTACGCCGACTACTTGGTTATTGGTAGAAATTGCCACGATGGGATAAGCAATTTTATCGATTTCGTCCCGATCATCTCCTGCAAATAGCTGCTGTTCTTCGGCAAAGATGGCGCGACGCAAAGCAAAATAATCATCAATATGCTGGCGTGATGTGGCAACAATAAATTGGTATAGTGACATAGTTTATCTGCCTTCAAAATTAGCAAGAGCAGAACAAGCCCCACACTTAGCGCAACCTGCTTTAATATCCGCCGAAGACATCCCCGCACGTTGTAATAAGTCGCCTACTTCTTCGTAAAGGGCTAACATCCATTCACTGCTAGGGGTGGGATGGTTGGCTAAAGGAGTTCCGGTAATGGGGACAAAAGGCACTACAAAGGGATATACGCCAATTTGAATTAGGCGATCACTCATTTCTACTAACGCCTTTAAACTATCTCCCAAACCCGCTAATAGATAGGTACTCACTTGTCCTCGACCAAACACTTTAACGGCGGCGGTAAAGGCTTGAAAATAGTAATCTACACTGACAGTAGCTTTACCCGGCATGATTTTGGCTCTAACTTGCTCCTCAACGGCTTCTAAGTGCATTCCTAAACTATCGATTCCCGCTTCTTGCATCCGTTCAAACCAGATAAAATCGTCTGGAGGTTCGCATTGAGCTTGAATTGGGATATTTACTTGAGCTTTAAT
>CAJQOK010000333.1 GCA_905479905.1 uncultured Aliterella sp. | reverse complement strand
GTATCTAGTAGACGGGTTGCTTGTTGCTGATTAATCGCGTACCCCAAAACATCATAAGAACCAACTTCTTGAGGTGCAGCCTGTGTTACAAGGGTAAAAGTCTTATCTAAACTAGGAGTTTTACCTAAAACAATTTCTAATCTGTAGGTTAAGAAACTAACCAAAATAGCTATAAATAGCACTATGCCAATAGCCCGCCATCTATTTTTTTGACGCTCCACTTTTGGAGGACTAGAATCTATGGTGATACCTGGGTTAGTTTTCATAGTTTTGATGTTAGAAATGAAACATTTACCTTGAAACTGCTACATCCAATCGGGTTGCTATGGAGAAAGTTAGGCAGAACAACAATCATTTTTTAGTAACTCAAAAATCAATTTGCTTTAAGTTTTCTGTGATTAGTTTCCCCTTTTAACAATTGAATAGTTGAGAGACAGTAAGCGGTAAAATCCTCCCTGCTAGCCCGAACTAGAGTAGCTGTCATCGTGTCTAGCAAGGAGGAAAATTGTTGTTTTGTCTTCCGGTGTTCGTGTCAATTAGCAACTACCTACTGATTTGGTAGCTTACTTTATAGACGAAGATATCAAATATTCCGTGAGACCTTAACACCCATAACTTTAGCTGGTATAACAATACCGTAGTAGGCAGCAGAAATTGCCGCTAATGCATTGAGCAAAACATTAGTACCAAACAGTGGCATTAAGCCAAAAAAGGTCTTGGTCAAGGGCAACAATCCCATAACAGCCAGCAAGGCATAACTAACTGCAAAACCACGATTAAATATGCGTGCAGTAGTATCATTGTTGTAACAAGTAATTCCTAGCAAGCCTACGGCGCAGCGAACAAGATTATGTAAGAAGTTGGTGGGAATTGCACCGAAAATATAACCGAAACCCGCAGAATAAGCACCCACGGATTCATCAAGTGGAATGTAAGATTCGTTCGTTCCTGGTAATGAAACGAAACTTGGTATAAATCCAGCTATCCCCAAAAGCAAATAAATAATCCCGATACCCAAAGCAAGGTAACGCTCTGTCATTTTTGCCGTGTTGATATTCTCCATCGCCATCAATCCTTATAATCCTTTTAATTGGTCTTGAGAATTTAAGGTTATAAATAATAAACTTTTTTCTTCTCTATCAAAAGTTCTATTGTTAAAGTCAACCTTGTACATCTATAGTTCTGAATTTAACTTTCAAAAATTGTATTGTTTGAACCATTCGTGGATTTATCAAAGGATTACAATTACTTCCTTATTATCTACATAGGTAGCAATTTAGAGAATTATAGATGTGAATTTTATTCCTACTATAATTCTCTAAACCACTATTGGCATTGTGGACAATTTCATACACAAGTGAGAAATCAAAAAATAGCGTTTTTGACTAAATAATGAAGTTCCCGTTCGTCAAACTTGAGACTTTATTTTTTTCATAGACCACTCCTAAAACCCTCGCAAACTTACAGCCCTATCTTTTAAAATAGCTGCTCTAGTTAAACAAAAGATTTAGCACTTGTATGAGTGCTAAATCTTTAAACTTAAAGTCGATTGCGATTATTTAATTTATCTTTGGGTAACTTTAATAACTACTTTCACCAATTAGTTTTGCTCGTATCCAAGTAAATAGGACAATTGAGCTAAACGTTTTAGATTTAAGTAGTTTGGTCAGAACTATTAAAGCTAGAACTTCTATTTAATGACAGCATCACCCGTGAAATGCCAGTGGAAAGAACGCTGACACCAACTAAAGTCCCGATCAGCCAAGGAGCATTACTGGGCCACTGAAACCAAATAATTCCACCTAACAGCAGGGTAATGATGCCGTCACTTAGCACCCAAGTCCAGTTTTGTTGCGGACGTAACCGGAATGCCAGTATTAGCTCGAATACGCCTTCAGTTAACAAAAAGCTACCAAGCAACAGCGTCAGTGTTAAAACACCCTTCAAAGGGGAAAAAAACAGCATTGCGCCTGTCGCAATATAGAGGATGCTTAATAACAGCTTCCAAACAAAGCCTTCAGAGTTGCGGGTTTGAAATGCGTAGCCCAGCTTGGCTGCTCCTGCTGAAATCAAGATCAAAGCAAACCAAGTTTCAGCGAAGATCGTCGAGACTGCTGGTTGAAAAATCGCCACAATTCCTAAAACAATCAAGAGAACACCAATTAAAAGCGCTCCATTGATACCCTTGTTGCTCTGCGTAGAAATATCGGTGGTCATGTAAATCTTTCTCCTTAGCTTGGAGTGAACTATATGCTCACGTTAGAAAATTTTTCAACAACTAAGTAGTACCCTAAGATAGACCCTGCCCTGATCAGAAAACGAAAATTTTTGGTGATCTGGGCGACAATTTAACAAAAATTTTCCAAGTTAATCATTCCAATGACCTTGAAAAAACATTTAACATGGCTTTGGGTTAGCGATCTAATTTAATCTATAATTTTTGAAACCTTTGATAAACAATTTTTGTGATTAGTTCAATTGGTTAAGCCTTGGGTGCTATTTAGCACTCTATTTGGTAGCGATCGCATTACGAGCCACTTTGTTGCCGATGCCGTGACTCTATCCATTTATAATACTTCTATTGCTGGTTGCAGTTATCGCTCTTGAGCCGTGCTGATTGTGTAAGCCAATCAGCACGGCTCGTTGGAAGTAGTAGCAGCTTAAGCACTCCCGGCGGGGCATTAGACTTTTCATTACCTAAATTCCAGCAAAAAGCAAATAATGTCAACACTCCAGTTTCTCCTACTCGAAGACAAGTCCTTTGAATCTGAGGCGATACAAGCCATGCTGACAGATGGCGGGGTTGACTATGAACTGTTGAGGGTTGACACTCGCACCGACTTTATAACAGCACTCAAAACTCAGGTGTTTGATCTAATTTTGGCAGCTTATGCGTTGCCCGATTTTGATGGCATCGCTGCATTAGAAACTGCCCGTAAAGAGCGCCCTGAAACTCCATTTATTTTTATCTCTGCCAGCTTAGGCGAAGAATTGGCGATCGAAGCGTTAAAAAGAGGAGCAACAGATTATGTTCTTAAGCAGAGGTTAGAGAGGCTAGTTCCTTGCGTGCAAAGAGCATTACGAGAGGCAAAAGAACGAAGCGAACGGCAAACCGCGCTTCGCGATCGCCAATGGGCAGAAGCTGCCCTGCACCAAAACGAAGCCCGCCTGCGTGCAGTTGCAGCGAACTTGCCGAATGCGGCGGTCTTTCTAGTGGATACCAATTTACGCTATGTGCTGGCGGAGGGCTTGGCGCTGGCAGGGGCAGGCATGACCTCTCTTGATTTGGTGGGCAAAACCCTCTGGTCAGCACTCGATCCCGCTTTAGCAAACCGCTACGAACCTTACTACCGTCAGGCGCTGGGCGGCGAGCCGTTTCAAGAGGAGCATAACAGCCACGATCGCCATTACATCTCTCATGGCACTCCACTATATAACAATCAAGGGTTCGTAGATGCCGTGCTGGTTGTGTCTTACGACATCAGCGATCGCAAGCGCGTCGAAGACGAACGCAAGCAGGCTGATTTCGCCCAACGCGAAGGAGAAGAACGTTATCGTACCTTGTTTGAGTCGATTGACGAAGGTTTTTGCGTGGTTGAAGTGCTGTTTGATCCGGCTGGAATGCCTTGCGATCACCGCATCTTGCGAGCGAACCCGGCTTTCGAGCGGCAGACTGGCATTACTAACCCGGAAGGCAAAACGGCGAGTGAACTAGCACCCGGAATTGAGCAATATTGGAACGACCTTTACGCGCAGGTCGTTAATACGGGTGAGTCAATTCGGATTGAAAACCGCTCAGATGCCTTTGATCGCTGGTTTGATGTATTGGTGTCCCCCGTTGGCGATAAAGCGATGCACCAGGTGGCGATCGTGTTCTCCGATATCAGCGATCGCAAACGAGCGGATAGCGCGTAGTGGCACTCTGCCGAACTTGAACGACAACTGCGAAAGCTTGACACGATCGCATCTTCCGTCCCCGATTTTATTTACACCTTCGATTTGTCAGGACGATTCACTTACATCAGTCAATCGTTGCTCGATCTCTGGCAAAAAACATCGGCTGAAGCAATGGGCAAAAACTTTTTTGAGTTAGATTACCCCGAAGATTTAGCGGCTCGACTGCAAAATCAGATTCAGCAAGTGATCGAGACGCGCCAACCGCTTAAAGATGAAACGCCTTACACGAGTGCGGTTGGAACCAGAGCCTACGAGTATATTTTCGTGCCGATGTTTGATGCGACTGGCACAGTCGAGGCAGTCGCAGGAGTGACACGAGACATTACCAATCGTAAACAGGCAGAAGCAGCCCTCCGCGACAGCGAGGAGCGGTTCCGTACCCTGGCAGATAATATGTCTCAATTCGCCTGGATGACCGACGAGAATGGTTGGATCTTCTGGTACAACCGTCGGTTTGACTACACAAGCACGACCCTAGAGGAAATGCAGGGCTGGGGCTGGCAAAAAGTTCATCACCCCGATCATGTTGATCGCGTGGTTGAGCATTTTCGCAGATGCCTTGAAACGGGCGAGGAGTGGGAAGACACGTTTCCACTGCGGAGCAAAGACGGCACGTATCGCTGGTTTTTGTCTCGCGCCATCCCAATTCGAGATCAGCAAGGACGCATTCTTCGCTGGTTTGGCACGAACACAGATATTAGCGATCGCGATCGTGAACGGATCTTACAACAAGAACAAGCCGCACGAGAAGAAGCCGAACGCGCCAATCGCCTCAAAGATG
>CAJQOK010000332.1 GCA_905479905.1 uncultured Aliterella sp. | reverse complement strand
GCAGAGCGAAATTTTAACCAAGCCAAGAATTACTAAACAACAGATTAAAGAAATCATTATTGGAGGTGGACAAAATCTCTTAAGTCCTGAGCGGCGATTTGATGCTATCGTCTTTAACTCGCCAGAGCTTTTTGATTAAATATTTAAACTTACGTAAAACAATGAAAGTAGTTGACTTATTTGCTGGTTGTGGCGGTCTTTCACTGGGTTTTCAAAAAGCTGGTTTTGAAGTAGTTGCAGCTTTTGATAACTGGAAAGAAGCTTGCGAAGTTTATACAGCTAACTTTGCTCATCCTATTTTTCAAACTGATCTTTCAACAATTGAAGATTTTGAAGTTTTTAGAAAATGGCAACCAGAAATAATTATCGGTAGTCCTCCATGTCAGGACTTTTCTAGTGCTGGAAAAAGAAATGAAACCCTAGGTCGAGCAGATTTAACGCTTTCCTATGCGAAAATTATTTCGGAGGTTAAACCAGAATGGTTTTTGATGGAAAATGTAGAAAGAATTAGTAATAGTCCTATTTTACAAACAGCTATTTCATCCTTTAAAGCAAGCAAATACGGATTAAGTTATACAGTTTTAAATGCTAGTTATTGTGGAGTTCCTCAGAACAGAAAAAGATTTATTTTAGTTGGACACATAAATTCAAAAGATGGGTTTTTAGATGAGTATTTTACTAAAAATCAGTCTAATTATCCCATGACAATATTTGATTACATGGGAGAGAAATTAGACTTTGAATATTATTATAGGCATCCTAGAAGCTATGCAAGAAGGGGTATTTTTAGCGTCCATGAGCCAAGCCCAACTATTAGAGGTGTAAACAGACCTTTGCCTAAAGGATATAAAAAGCATGATGGCGATCTTTGCGACCCAAGTATTAATATTCGTCCTTTAACTACATTGGAAAGAAGCTATATCCAGACTTTCCCAGAAAGCTTTAAATGGTTTGGGACTAAAACTTGTAGGGAACAAATGATTGGTAATGCTGTGCCTATTAATCTTGGAAAGTACGTTGCTGATTGTATTCTTCAGTACATTAAAGCGTCGAACAATAACTTAGTAACGCAAAAATTTACTCCGCAGCAATTAGCTCTCTTTCCGGTTTAATCCTGATAGTCCCTATACTCAGCGATGTGAATCCCCTAGCTAATACAGGAAATTCAAATTGCGAAGCTCTGCGTGCGCGCTAGCGCTATCGCACTTATTTAATAAGCTGCTTTTAAAACTGTTATTGTTCAGTTAGACATTTTTGCACTATTTAGCTGTGTCTTGCTCACAATTGCTCGTTTCAAGTTTGCCCCTGTAAAGTCAGCTTCACTCAAATTAGCATCGCTCAAATCTGCTCCAGTTAAATCGGCGTTGCGGAGATTAGCGCTACTTAAATTAGCTCCCTGCAAAGAAGCCCAACCTAAATTAACTTGGCTTAAATTCAAATTACTCAAGTCTGCACCCCTTAAATTAGCATTGATAAAATGCCTATCCCCAAGTGCATAACGTCGTTTTAATACTTCAACGCTCAATCTAGGTAATAAAGTGCTGGACTTACCTGTATAACACCATCTAGCGTCAACGATTTTGGCAGCAGTTTCAATTGCTATTTCGTCTGCTACAGATATTACAACACTATTGCAATTGTCCCATTGACCGCCAAGCATAAAAGCAACATTTTCTGCTGCGTAACAGGAATCGAATAAGAGAGTGTAACTTTTCCTAGCCCCGTTACTCAATCCAGCGATTTTGCTAGTAAGGAATAACAATTTTTGCTGTAAGTCTTTCATGTCAAATCTCTACTTTTTAGCAAGCCCAGGAAATAAAAATTGCGAAGCTCTGCGTGCGCGCTAGCGCGCACGCACTTATTTTAATCAGCTAAAAAAGTTAAACGATTAGCAGACTAAGCATAATAGCAAATATAGACTGCAAATCCAAGTAGCGATCGCTTATCCCTAAATTATGCCAATTATCGAGGCTGAAAACCTCAGCAAAGTCTACCCTGTCGCCATCAAAGAACCCGGACTGCAAGGAACCATTAACCACTTTTTCCACCGCACCTATCGCTCTGTAGACGCTGTAAAAGGAGTTTCCTTTCAAATTGAGTCCGGGGAAGTAGTAGGCTTTTTGGGGGCAAATGGAGCCGGAAAAACCACTACATTAAAAATGCTCACTGGGCTAATTCATCCCTCATCCGGCAAAGTACAAGTTGCTGGATATACCCCCTTTGGGCGCAAAGCTGCCTTTTTGCAGAAAATTACCCTAGTTATGGGGCAAAAACAACAGTTAATCTGGGATTTACCCGCTTTAGACTCCCTAAAAATCAACGCTGCTATTTATGGCATTTCTGACCGAGAATATAAAATGCGTGTAGGAGAGCTTACAGAAATGTTATCTCTGCAAGATAAGCTCAAGCAACCCGTGCGTAAACTCTCTTTGGGTGAACGGATGAAAGCCGAATTTCTCGCCGCCTTGTTGCACCGTCCCCAAGTATTATTTTTAGATGAACCTACTTTAGGGCTTGATGTCAATGCTCAAGTAGGAGTAAGGGATTTTTTGCGCGACTACAATAGCAAATATGGGGCGACAATCCTTTTAACTAGCCACTATATGGCAGATATTACCGCTTTGTGCGATCGCGTCCTCGTCATTCATCAAGGACAATTAGTATACGACGGCGGCTTAAATAAATTAATTGACAACTTTGCTCCTTGTCGGGAGGTAAAAATAGAACTTGCTCATCCAATACCGGAAGCAAAACTATTACCCTACGGTGAAATCAAAGCTTTAGACGGGCAATCGGTAAGATTTTTAGTAGAGCGTGACGAACTAACTCGCAGTGTCGCTAAAATGTTAGCCGAATTAGAAGTAGTAGACTTAACTGTAACCGATCCCCCAGTGGAGGAAATCATCGGGCGAGTGTTCAATGCTGGGGGTGTGTCATGAAAGCAGTTTTGCGAAAAGCCAAGGTTTTATCTTTGGTTTACTACGCCTACATGATGGAATATCGCGCCGAGCTATTTTTATGGGCTTTATCTGGTAGTTTGCCGTTAATTTTGATGGGCGTGTGGTATAAAGCAGCCCAAGGCGGGCAATTTGGGCTAACTCCTGTAGACTTTACTCGTTACTTTCTCACCGTGTTTGTAATTAGGCAATTTACAGTTGTTTGGGTAATTTGGGAATTTGAAAAAGAAGTCATTGAAGGGCGACTTTCACCACGATTATTACAGCCGATAGATCCCGTATGGCATCACGTCGCGGGGCATTTTTCCGAAAGGTTTGCCCGACTGCCTTTTGCGTTAGCACTCATAGCAATGTTTTTCGTCGTTTATCCTCAAGCTTTTTGGATTCCCAGCTTAAGTAATATTCTGCTTTTTGCTTTAGCGGCAATTTTTGCTTTCGCCTTGCGGTTTATAATTCAGTACACCTTTGCTTTATTTGCTTTTTGGACGGAAAGAGCGAGTGCAATCGAAAGCGTATGGTTTTTGCTGTATTTGTTTCTTTCTGGGCTAATTGCACCCTTAGAGATGTTTCCCACAGAAGTGCGCGAAGTATTACTGTGGACACCATTCCCGTACTTAGTCCATTTTCCCGCCGCGCTATTAATTGGCTTAAAAGATGTAAATATAATCCAAGGATTTTTAGTT
>CAJQOK010000331.1 GCA_905479905.1 uncultured Aliterella sp. | reverse complement strand
ACCAAGTTGGCTACCTTCGGGCCCAACGTCTTGGATAGCTAGAGTAACTGCATAGTTGAAGGAAGTTGCGCTGTTCTCGCCAGCGCGGAACTTATCTTCTGCGTCTGTAAGACCAGCCCAACCAGAAATTGTAAACTTGTCACTAGCACGGAAACTAGCTTGTACACCGTAGTGATTAGCCGCCGTAGGTACGTTACCGAAAGGTCGGTTAGCTCGATTGCTACCTGTACCGTCAAATAAACTTGTAGGGTCAGAACCAGCAACGCCGCCAGCGCCAATCTCGTCAATGACACCATCGCCATCTGTATCGGTACCCCCATTACCCTTGTCATAGGTACGAGCGTAGGTCAAACCAATGTTGATTGCTTCGCTGGGTCTAAAAGCGATTTGACCAAGAGCAGCAAAAGAACCATCAAATAATCCTGTACCGTCACTTGGATTTTCAGCAGTATTTGCTATGTAACCTACTGATGCACCAATCGGTCCATTAGGATTGAAGTTGAGTGTTAGTCCTGCACCGCTACCTACGCGATAAATAGGGTTAAAGCGACCAAAGCGGGAGATTGCACCACGTCCACTACTCTCAAAAGCTGGGTTGAAGGTATAAACGTTATCGTTAAATTCAGTGTTGGCGAAGTCAAGTTGCGCTTGGAATCTATCACCAATGGGGAAACGGTAGAAAAAGTCGTCTATTTCAAACTGGTTCTCAGTATTTGTCTCAAACCCTAAGCGGGTCATAGGAGTACCAGTATTGAAGCTACTAATATTTGCAGCTTGCAAACGAGTCCTCAATAAATCTCTACCAGTGAAACTTGTGTTGAAGTTCAAACGAGCGCGAGCGCTAAGGGTAGTATTGGTTCCTTCATCTAGGTTTCCCTCATCATCCTCATCGTCAGCATCTTCATCATTGTCATTATCTTGTCCATCAAAATCTTCTATAGCTCTGTCGTCGCCAAACGCATCAGAAACCGCCGCGACAACTTCGCCAGTCAACTTAGTTGTAGTCGAGAACTGGTTAGCTTCTAGCTCCGCAGTCCGGGCTTCTACAGCATCTACACGACCGCGTAAGGTAGCAAGTTCGGCGGAGAATTCTTCTTGTAAACGCTGTAAGGTGGCGAGGTCTTCGCGTCTTACTAGGTCAGCAGTTGCAGTGGCAATTAATTCGTTAACGCGGTCTAAACAAGCATTCAAACCTGCGGCAAACTCGTAACGAGTTAAGGCGCGATTACCGCGATAAGTGCCATCAGGATAACCAGCAATACAACCGTAACGCTCTACTAAAGACTGCAATGCTTGAAACGCCCAATCTGTAGGTTGTACGTCGGATAACTGAGAAACTGATGTTACTTGAGCTAGATTGCCAGTGTCAGGAGCGTTTTGGCTCACAACTACGGGCGCTGATTCAATAATTTTTTGAGTTGCGGGGCTAGTTTGTGCAACTTCTGTAGTAGTTGTAGGAGCATTTATTGCTACTACCTGACTTTCTACTACTTGGTTTGTACTTGCGCTGGGAATTGGCGCTAAATCTGCCGCCGATACTTCCGCAGCTTGGGCGCGGCTGGCTACAAGTAGGGTAGCTCCTAATAAAACTGGACTTAGTTTAAGCGCGTTCCAAAAAACTTTCGACATATATTCCTCTCACTCACACCTTAAATAATTGTAGTAAATTGCATTTTGCTGGTTGCAGTCTTGCTACTTTCTTTCGAGCCTCAACCTTATTATACAAATTTTTCGCCTAAATATGTCTATAAAAAGATACATATTTTTCAGGCTTTATCTAAACTTTATTTTCCCATTATTTACCAAAGGAATAATTAATTGTCTTTGGTGACGTAGTAAGATGCCCTCCTGTTCAAATTGCTGCAACATCCTGGTTACTGAAACTCTCGTTGTGTTGATCGCTTCAGCGATTTCTTGATGAGTTATTGTGATATCTATTAATTGTCCACTATCAACCTGACGACCAAATTTTTGACTCAGCCAGTTTAAAAATTGCCACAATCTTAGAGAAACGGGTTTGCGATGAATAATGCTTAAAAGTTCTTCTGTTTGCTGGATATGAGACAGCATCGCTTCTAAGGCTTCATCCCAAAACTTAACGGGGAGCAAAGTTGTCTCTACACTTGTCAGACATTCTATTTGGTAAGGATTAACCCGCGATAGGCAATGACCGACAACATCTCCTTTTCCCCAGTATCCTAAAGCAATTAACGTACCTTGTTCGCTCCAAGTATAAGTGCGAACTGCTCCGCGATCAATTCTCCATAAAATGTCAGGACGTGGTGGAATCATCTCGCGGCGGCTAAATATTCGCTGCGTCAGCATGGAAGGTAAGGTAGGATTCAAAGCTGAAATTGTCATAGGTTAAAATTGCTATTAATACATTTACCATTGCGCGATCGCCCAAGGGTAGAATTTGACGGACGCTAAATTAAAAAGATACCCTAAAAAATGTAATACGATTACGCAAAGTGTAGCGCTTTGCGTAATCGCGCTTTTCATGGCTAATTTAATACTTTATAACCCTTAAATTGGTTTTTCAGCGCTGACTAGGAAATGATTAGCCACATTTTAAAATAGTAAGATTAAGAATAGGTAAGGCTTTATTAAAGGTTAATTCTTTAGCCTCTTTGTCCGGTAACTATGTATGCCACTCTTTGCCCAATATTCGTAGCATGATCTGCCATGCGCTCTAAATGACGAATAACTAATGCTAATAGTAAAATTGGCTCTACAACTCCTTTGATATCACGTTCGCTGGCTAAGGTTTGATAAACTGTTTCGTAGGCAGTATCGACTACATCATCTAGACGCTTCACCGATCGCCCAGCAATAGCATCTAAATCTGCTAAGGCAACTAAACTTGTAGCTAACATTGCTTGAGCGTGATGAGACATACTTTCAATTTGGGGGACGCAGCGATGGGGAGGGTAAGGAAAAATTTTCAGCGCAATTTCGCCTAAATCTTCCGCATAATCGCCAATACGTTCTAAATCTCGAACTAACTGCATAAAAGCGCTCAAAAGCCGCAAGTCTTGAGCTACAGGCCCTTCTAAAGTAATTAAAGCTGCACACTCTAATTCAATTTGGCGATAAAACTGATCGATTTGTTTATCAAGTAAAGGGAGTTGTTCCGCCGCCGTTAAGTTACGAGCAAATAAAGCCTGGTGACTCAAGCGAAAAGAGTTTTCGACCAAGGCACCCATGCGTAAAATATCACGTTCTAAACGCCGGAGTCGGCGTTGAAAGTGCGCTCGTTCAAAATTGCGATCAGAAACGGCATTATTCACTATTAGCTTTTGGTTACAACCAGCTACAGACCTATTTGTTTAATATAGTTCTAGTTACTCAAATCTGGGATAACTTGTGGTAATTCTATTTGTAGCCATGCGCCGCCAGTATCGGGATGGTTTTTGGCTTTAATTGTGCCACCGTGAGCGAGAATAATTTGCTGGGCGATCGCCAAACCTAAGCCGCTACCATTAACTATCGATGAATTTATTGATTCAAGAGAATGCCTGGTTCTGTCTGGTTCGCAGCGATACAGGCGGTCGAAAACATGAGGCAAATCTACCGCAGGGAAACCCTCACCGCAATCAATAATATTGATTTGCACTTGCTTGGGAGCAGTTTTAGTGGGGAGCAAATTAACGATCGCATAGATAGTACCTTCAGCAGGACTATATTTGATACTGTTGTGGAGTAAATTTAAAAATACTTGCGTCAGGCGCGATTTATCTGCCCTAATCCAGACAGGATTTGGCTGAGAGTAAGAAAACTGGAGATGTTTGGCTTGGGCAATGGGTTCGAGATTTTGCCAAACTGAAGAAATCAAACTTTGTAATTCTACAGGCTGAAGATTTAATTTTTTATGGGGTTCTAGCTCTAAATGGCTGATTTCTAGCCAATTTTGGACTAAATTAATTAAGCGATCAACTTCTGGAAGCAAGCGATCAATTAATCGCCGCTTAGGAAAATCTATTTGCTGCTGTAAAGTCTCTACTACCAAGCGAATAGAAGTAAGGGGGGTTTTTAGTTCGTGGGCTAAA
>CAJQOK010000330.1 GCA_905479905.1 uncultured Aliterella sp. | reverse complement strand
GGCTTTGATTGGTCAAGCTTTTACGACAGAGCGATATTTCCAAAGCCGTCCTAGTACGACAAACTACAGCAGCTTTACAGACAAAGAGCGAGACGAGGAAAATGTAGGTCAAACAACTGGTGTATCGGGCGCTAGTAACTTTGCTCCTAGTAATCCCGATTTGCTTAAACGCATCAATGAAGGAGTTTCACAGTTGCAACAAGCGGGTATTAAGCCAACGGCGGATTTAGTTTACACTTCAGGCTCTAGCTTAGATCCTCATATTACTGTAGAAGCTGCCGATGCTCAGATTGAACGATTAGCAAGAGTGCGATTACTTTCTCCAGACCAAATTAAGACGCTGATTACTCAAAACACCGATGGTAGATTTTTGGGAATTTTTGGCGAACCTGGAGTTAATGTACTCAAACTAAATTTAGCTTTAGACAATCTCTCGCCCAGCAGCTAACAAGCGAGTAAAACCGCTAAAAGCCTTGCTAAACTCTGCACAGCGAGGCTTTTAATAACTATTTAATCATTGCAAGAGCGCTATTACTATAATTTCTGTGTTCTTCAACCTATATGCAATCTTTTGAGACTTTTTCAGTCGATGCAATAAAAGATCGGAGTTTTGAGCAAATAAAGTTAATTGAAGCTAAACAAGTTAGAGAACCAACTAATAACACAACACCTCAAGCCGGAAATAGTGATTGGCTAGTTGTAATTTTAGTTCCTCTGAGTTTCATGATTGTTTGTGGCACTATTGGATCTATTCTTGTGGCTTGTTGTAAGGTAACGCGAGGTAGAGGTAATAAAGTAAAAGTTATTAGTCCCTCTCAGCAATTCCCTTGTACTAACTGTCGATTCTTCGATAAAAATCATTATCTTAAATGCGCCGTACATCCTGAGATTGTTTTAACCAAACAAGCCCTTGATTGCTCTGATTACTGCTGTTAGCGCGATCGCTTATTATAATTCCGTTGTCCGATGTTTAGGTGTGCTATAAAGATAGCGATCGTGTTCTGCTGACCAATCCGTAGTGGCTTCAATTGTACCTGTGAGCGATTCTAAAACATCCCAAGCGTTGCCGGATTCTTGTAAATGCTCTTGACGCAGGTTGAGAACAAAGCTAAGAACTTGTTGTTGAAGATCATCAGTAAATCATTCATTTGGGCAATGACTATCGATAGATAAACTTAACTAGGTAAGTAAATGAGCCAGCTTAAAAAAATACTTAGAAGCTGTCAAAACGAAGTTAGTCAAGTTGATGCTGCTCCGAAAGTGTTCTGAAAAGGGCTGCCTACCTTTTTCTGGGACATCCGCCGAGTTCCAAAATTGTCTTTGCGTGATTCATCGAACTACTTAATCGATGTAATATTCTTTTAGTTCTAATTAATCTCTCTGTAATAAAGGAGTAATCCCATGACCACAACCATAATGTCAGTGAACACTACCGCAATTCGCATTGCGGATGTGATTGAATATCCCCAGACTGGAGCCAAAAGCAAGGTTCTGCTGGAAGAGGGAAACTGCCGATATGCGCTGATGTCGCTGGCGGAGGGAACGCACATCGCCGGACATACTAATCCTCGCAATGCAACGGTGAACGTGATTGAAGGACAGGGCGTGCTGACGCTAGAAGGCAAAGAGATTGTCTTGGAATCGGGAGTCTTTGTTTTTATTCCTGCTAACGCACCTCATGCTGTTAAAGCAGAGACAAACCTTGCCTTTTTATTGACGCTTTCGCAAGCTAGTGACTCCAATCATTGACTTTTACAAAAGTCTTGCTTCAGTTTTGTAATCATTTGTTATGAGCAACGCCATAGCTATCGTCGTCAGTGCATCTGCAATAATATCAGTTAACTGAATTTTGAGAAGGAGAATAGTAATGTTAGATATTGATGAAATGGGACAAAAAGAAATACAAGAGTTTCTCCAAAAAGTAGGATACGGTCATCTTGGCTACATCCACGAAGGAAAGCCTTACGTGATGCCAATGCACTATTATCTCGAAGAAAAGGACATCTACCTGTTGACAACGGTCGGTATGAAAACTCATGACATAGACGCGAATCCAGAAGTCTGCTTACAGGTTGAGGAAATTCACGGGCCCCTTCATTGGCGCAGCGTGATTGTGACGGGTCGAGCCGAGCGCCTCACAGAACAGCAAGACATTGATCGCGTTATGCAATTGGTCAAAGAGAGTAACCCCGCACTTTCCCCTGCTATCAATCGTACTTGGGTCGACTCTTGGGGACGTGCAGAGGTAGTTGCTCTCTACCGCATCTATCCAGACGAGATGAGCGGACGCACGACTGATGGAGTCAGCAGTCGGTGAGAGTCGAGACATTGGTGCAGTTTAATCAAAATATGTTGATTCCGTTCTTGAATTGCCCCTGTTGGGGCAAAGTCTATTTAGTTAATTGGCAATTTTTAATGTAGCGATCGCCAAGCCAATGCCAGTAACACCGCCGCCGAAGCTCCAATTAAGGTATTAAAAATATTAACTACTTCATTAGTTAGCCAATCTACCTTGGCTTGCAACGTTGCGCCAATCACG
>CAJQOK010000329.1 GCA_905479905.1 uncultured Aliterella sp. | reverse complement strand
AATTGGTAATTGGTAATTGGTAATTGGTAATTGGTAATTGGTAATTGGTAATTGGTAATTGGTAATTGGTAATTGGTAATTGGTAATTGGTAATTGGTAATTGGTAATTGGTAATTGGTAATTGGTAATTGGTAATAGTTTTAATGAACAATTCCCAATGCGGTATGAATGAGGGAGACAGGAGATTTGCCGAAAGGAAAAATCATCATACTTTCAGCAATGCCATTAAACTCAGGTATTTTACTGCAAAACTTATTTGTCCCCGTCTTCGTCCTCATCCTCATCTAAGTTTTCATCGGCGGGGCGATCGTGGTTTAGTTGGTTAAGTAATGACAATACTTTAGTACCCCGTTCGATGGAAGAATCTTCTTGAAATATAACTTCTGGAGTTCGACGCAAGCGCACTCTTTGCCCTAATTCGGTACGCACAAAGCCTGTGGCGGATTTTAGTCCTGCCATTGTTTCGATTTTTGCTTCTTCACTACCATAGACGCTGACAAAAATTTTGGCGTGTTGCAGATCCCCTGATACTACTACATCGGTTACGCTGACGAGTCCTGCGCCTACACGGTCATCTTTAATATCGTGGATAAGCATTTGGCTAACCTCGCGTTTAATTAATTCGGCAACGCGAGAAACGCGACGGTTTGTAGCCATAGTTATTTTAACTCCTGATTGTAGTAGTTGTATTATTCAAATCTAGTTTATACCGTGCCTAAACCCAGCATGGCGCGGAGGGTAAAGACAGTAAAAACAATTACGCCAAATAGTAAGCTAATCAGAGCGATCGCACTAGCGGGGTTTTTAAACAGAGGCGCTAGGGGTGCAAAGGCATTGATAGCAACTCCCAATATAATTGTTACTAGATAGCGTGGGTAACGCGATACATTGTCCCAAAATCCGTCAAACATATCTTTTTATAAAGGTTTTTCAATATTTTACTATAGCAATTGCGTGTTAATAGTGTTGTTTGTTTTGACAACGAACTGTACCAAATATAAAGAAAATCGAGGTTAAGCAGTAAAAAATGTTACAAGTGCAATCTACGCATTATCGCCCTTTTTTAAAATGGGCGGGTGGTAAAAGTAAGCTAATTGAACAATATATTCCTTACTTTCCGCAAAGTTTTACTAATTATTACGAGCCTTTTTTAGGTGGGGGTGCAGTATTCTTTTATTTTTGCGGTGCTAAACCTGATGCTAATAAATTTATCTCTGATATTAATCCTGAATTAATTAATACCTATAGTTGTATCAAAAATAATGTTGAGCCGTTGATTACACTATTGAAAACTCATCAATTGCAACACAACAGAGATTATTATTATCAAATACGAAGTTCTGCGAGCGCAATAGCGCGATCGCACTGGGAAGGCTCAGAGATTGAAAGAGCCGCACGATTTATTTATTTAAACAAAACTTGCTTTAATGGGCTATATAGGGAAAATTCCAAGGGGCAATTTAACGTGCCAATGGGTAAGTATAAAAATCCTACAATTTGTAATGCAGATTTACTTCATTCGGTGTCTGTAGCTTTACAATGTGCAACAGTTTCGTTAAAACCATATGATGAGATTAACCCTAAAAACGAGCAGGATTTTGTCTATTTCGATCCGCCTTATTATCCTTTAAGTTCTACCAGCAATTTTACAACTTACAGCCGCTATGTTTTCAAGGAAGCAGAACAAATTAAACTGAGAAACACTTTTGTTAAGTTAGCTAATTGGGGAGTAAAAGTTATATTATCTAACTCAGATTGTGCTTTTATTCGGGAGCTTTATGCTGACTTCAATATTTATGAGATATTGGCATCAAGAGCAATAAATTCTCAAGCAGAAAAAAGAGGCAAAATTACCGAGTTATTGATTACTTCCTACTAAAAAGCTCAATTAAAACAACTCAACTTGTGTTTTCTACCATTAAAATTAAAAAATATTCTCAAAATGTTCAACTATTGGAAATGGCTCATAAAAATGATGTAGTAATTTTTTCCATTGTTGGTACTCTATTGAGTTTCTAAAGCCAATCGTATGAGCTTCTAAGGTTTTCCACCTAATCAGCAGTAGATACTTTCCTTGTACTTCTAAGCATCTGTGAAGTTCGTGAGACAAGTATCCATCCATAGACGCGACAATACTTGAAGCTTGTTGAAAAGCTGATTCAAAATCATTTTCTAGATTAGGTCTGACATTAAGCATTACTGCTTCAAGAATCATTCAAGAGTTGGCTTCTAACCAAGCTACTAAGTCGTTGACATTTGTAAAATCTAATAATGCGATCGCCAAGTTTTCTAATTGGGGGAGCGGTAAAGCTTGAATAAGACTTCGCACTTGATCGGGAATCGTCCCAAGTCGGCGTGTAAGTAGGCGCACAACTACAGCTAACTCACCTTGCTGTAAACCTTTTTGGAGAATCTCTTGATAAATTACTGATTCTTGCATAATTTCCTCTCTGAAGCGATCGCATTTAGTCTCTATTAGCTTCTAACCAGGTTACTAAGTCGCTGAGATTAGTAAAATCTAACAAAGCTTCAGCCAAATTTTCTAACTGAGGAAGCGGTAAAACTTCAATAAGACTTCGCATTTCTTGGGGAACCGTCCCAATTCGGCGTGTGAGTAGGCGCACAACTACTGCTAATTCACCTTGCTGTAATCCTTGTTGTAATCCTTGCTGTAATCCTTTTTGGAGAATATCTTGATAAATTACTGATTCTTGCATAATTTCCTCTCTGAAGAATTGACGAATCAACTTTTTCTTAAACTTCAAGCCTGCTAATAACTGAGTGCAGATAGCTACGTCTTGTCGTTGCTCTAATGATTCTATGTTACTGATTTGCTGCGAAATTTGGGTTAATAATTTTTCTGGTTCTTGGGTAGCTGCTAAGGTAGCTAAAGGCAGAAGTGCCGTATCTTCAAGGAAGATTGCTGGATCTTGCTCCCACATTCGTACAACTTGATAGCTGTGTCTAGTATTTTCTAAACTAAACTCGGTTTCGATAACTGTGGCTTTTGCAGGTTGTTTGAGCAAAATTACAACTTGCGTTACAGGTTGTCGATAACGACGGTGCAACCTTACCCAGTAATCCAACATTCGCAATGGTAGCGGTGGGTTGGTATCAACTTCGACTTGAAATTCTAAATGTAAAATTCTTTCTTCGGTACGCAGAAAAGTTACCGAGTCTGCACGGATTGGTTCGATGCTGAGTTCGCTTTTGATAACTTCTCCTACCGTAATTGGTTTACCTAATAACCAACTAGCAAAACTGTTAGGGTATTTTTCTGAAAGATATTTGCAGAGATTATCGAATTGTCTAGCACTCATAATAATTGTTTAAATACTTTTCACAGGAATAATACCTTTGTCAAAAATCACAGACTTGGTATCAATACCGCTAATTTCTAGGCGATCGCTATACAATTCAAAAGCTGCAAAACTAAGCTTGCTCGCCGCGCGTGCTGTCCACGCAGAAGCACCTACTGAGCGCGTCCCCGCCCCTGCACCACAAGTGAGATAGGTTGTACCATTAATGCTGCGGGTACGTTCGTAATGATGGTCGTGTCCGTTAATGTAAAGCTGTACTCCGTGCTTTTGAAAAATTGGCGATAAGGTTTTGATCAAGGGCTGGTTTAAACCATAATGACCAGATGAATAAATTTGATGGTGTCCAAATACTATTTTCCAAGGCGCTTTACTACTGCTGAGTTCTTTGTCTAGCCAGGTTAGTTGGGCTTTCCACTCGGCGTTATGGTTAGTGTCTAAAGCAAAAAATTGAACTAAATCTTGCCCAAATATATAGTAACGCCCCTGCATATTAAAGCCGGGATAGCGTACTTGAGGTTCGCCGTTATCGGTGCGGATATCATGATTTCCCAAACACGCTTGAAACTTTACGCCTTGACTAAGTAATTCTTGATAAGGACGCTCAAATACAGCGTTGATTTTTTCAATTTCACCATTGTTGTAAATATTGTCTCCAGCTAAAACTACTAATTCGTAAGGCTTTCGTTTGTAATACCGCGTCATCGCTTGGGCTACTGCATATTGCCCTTTATCTCCCGTTCCGGTATCGGCGACAGAAACAAAACGTAAGGGAATTTCGGAAGTGGACGCATACTTAACGGACTTTGCTTCTTCTACATTTACACTACTAGAAGCACTTTGTTTGTTTAGTTTGCTAGTCAAAAAAGCTAAACAAAGGGCGCTAAAGCTACTTAAAGCTATAAATTGACGACGTTTGAAGGGCATATATTACCTTGAATGATAAATTAGGGCTAAAAGTATTATTTATCGTACTCGTAAAAATTTAGCCTATTTACTGTGTTTAGGAAAATTCGATGTCCCAAGATAGGTCAAATTCACCGCCGCCAAAACAACATCCGTCAGCTTTACAGACGCAAAGTGTCAAACTTTTACGGGGAATAATTCAGGTGTCGGAAAATGCGATCGCCCGGATTGAATCTTCACCACCTGTAGATACAGCAAATAATTTTGCTCAAGTTCAGCAGTTTTGGAAGGCAATACTAGCACCAATCCGCTTTTTGCTCCCAAGAAACCTATCAGAAAAGCTATCCGATTTAGGCTTAACTGGTATTATTGCGGGATTATTAGCAGTTGTAGTATGGACAACTACTTTATTTTCTAGTCCACCGCCACAAGTAGCGATTATTCCGCCGGAACCTGTACCCGTTGTAACGACTCCTGAACCAGAACAAACTATAACTCCTCCAGAATTAATCGCACCAGTAGAGGAAAGTAAACCAACAGAAGTTATCCCCACACCGGAAATAGAAGTTACTCCGACTCCTGAAATAGAAGTTACCCCAATACCCGAAGAAGTCGAACCCACTCCTGTACCCATAGAACTCACCCCAGAACAAAGCTTGATTGCATCGATTCAAGAACAAATAACCCAAGAGGGCGATCGCATTTCCGACGGCTTAATTCAATCAGTTCAAGCTAATTTTACTGGTGGTAGTCTAGTAATTCAAGTCAAAGACGATTGGTATAATCTGGGACAATCGGAGCAAGATAAATTAGCCCAAAAGCTACTAAATGAGTCGCAACAACTAGATTTTACGCATCTGGAAATTACCGACTCTCAAGGAGATTTGTTAGCGCGGAGTCCTGTCGTAGGGACAAATATAATTGTGTTTAAGCGGGTAGCGAGTTAATGGGCGATCGCCCTTGGCGCTACCCCCTGGGTAATCGCGTCTCTATACGCCTTAACTTGCAAATCTATTCCCGTAATCGCTGTACCTACAACTACTGCATACGCTCCCAAGTCTAAAGCTTGACGCGCCATTTGTGGAGAAGAAACGCCACCTTCACAGATTGCAGGGATATTTAGCTTGACTATTTGACTCAATAATTCTAAGCCTGGAGGTGTTAAACCTTGGGTTTGGCTGGTGTAGCCGTACAAAGTAGTCCCGATGATGTCTGCACCCGCTTTTAATGCTGCGATCGCATTATCTATAGTATCTACGTCCGCCATTACAGGTTTACCTAGTTCATGAATCTGAGCAATTAAGCTCGTAATAGTTTCACCTTGGGGACGTTCTCTAGTTGTGGCATCAATTGCAATGATATCTGCACCCGCTTGAGAAACCGCCTCTGCATGATGAAATTGCGGCGTAATGTACACATCATACCCAGATATTATTTGCTTCCACAGCCCAATAATTGGGGCATTGCAGCGTTGTTTTACAGCTTGAACGTGGGCGGGGGTATCGATTCTAATTGCCACTGCACCTTGGTTTACAGAGGCAAGTGCGATCGCGGCAATTACGCTAGGTTCAGACAATGGGGAATTTGCAGGCGCTTGACAAGAGACAATTAAGCCATGACGTAAAGGCTCAATAACTTTAGTAAAATCAACGGTCATAAAGATAGGTTTTTAGCAGCTTTTGATTCACTAAATAGCATATAGGCAGTAAGTGCGATCGCGCTTTGTCGTAGGTTTTATTAAAAAGGATTTAAGTTTGTTGTGACTTGTTTTGCAGTGAACCAAAAGTTTGAGCAATATTTGTCATGGTACGGAATAGCTTATGTGGCTGGTCAGGAAAAAGTTGAAACTCAAATCTTTTATAAAACCTCACTGCTTCATCGTCAATCGCATCTACTACCACTGCAAAACAACCAGTCGTTTGACTAACTCCGAGACTTCGGTATAAAGCGTCCATAATTAACAGCTTTCCCCAACCAAATCCCCTGCAATCTTCAGCCACCGCTAATCTCCCAATTAAAACCGCGCCAACTATCGGATACTTGGGCAATTTTTTCACAATGCTTTGGGGTAATTGTTTGAGATTTATGCCAGTAGTAGACAAAGTATAATAGCCAATTATTTTTTGACGTTCTCGGTCAAAAATAACGTAGGGAATAGCAATATTTCTTTTTTGATCTTGGGTAACTGCAAAGTGAAAATACCGATCTAATTGTTCGTTACCGCAGCTAAAAGTTGCTCTATCGTGGTGGTTTTCGAGTGGTTCTATACAAAAATCAACAGATTTTGGGTTTAACACTAATAGGAGTGATTATTTATTCATCATTTGCTCATACCATTGAGCATCAGCATAAGTGCGATCGCTAGGTGCGGGGGGATTTAACAAAGCATCGACAAAAGCTTGGCGATCGCGATCGGTTAATTGGAGAAGTTCACAATCTTTGATGATTTGCATAGAAGTCTCCGCCAAAACTGCAACCATAAATTCAGTCAAATTCTGTCCGCGCAAAAAAGCCGCCCTTTCCATCAGTTGCTTTTGCTCCTCGGTTACACGAGCTTCTAACCGCGCATTTTTTCTAATTTTATTGACTCTGGTTGAATCGGCGCTTAGTTCCGTACTCATGATGTAAAAATTCCGTGCTTAGGAATATTATTGCATATAGTACGCGCTGTAGCCGTACATTTTTCCTCTCAATCAGCTAAAGAGCAAACAAAAATGAAGTGTTAAACTTGAGAACATCCTTATTGTGCTGACGTTTGAGCCAAAATATCTAAATAAGCTTTGACGGTGTTAGAAAGTCCCCTTTCTAGAGCTTCAGCTATTAGAGCATGACCGATTGAAACCTCTAGAATATTAGGAATTAAGCAGAATTTGCTGAGATTTTCTAAATTCAAGTCGTGTCCTGCATTAACGCCTAATCCTTCAATTTGAGCCGCTTCAGCCGCTTGAACATAGTCATTAAATACAGTCTCTACCCGTCCTTCACGAAATGCCGTTGCGTAAGGCTCGGTATATAATTCAACTCTATCAGCCCCGATCTTTTTAGCTAATGCCATTTGATGAGGAACAGCATCCATAAATAAGCTGACACGAATTTGATGCGCTTTAAGTTCTTGGATAATCGGAATTAGACGTTCTCCGTCCTCCACAAGATTCCATCCACAGTCTGAAGTAAACGCATCGGGTAAATCAGGGACTAACGTACACTGTGTAGGCTCAATCCGACACACAATTTCCATAAATGGGGGATGAAACGGATTGCCCTCAATATTGTATTCAGCACCGCTAAATTCATCAGCGAGTAACTGCGCTAAATCATCTACATCATTATGTCGGATATGGCGCAAATCAGGACGAGGATGTACGGTGATGCCATAAGCTCCTGCTGCTAATACTGTTCTCGCACTTGCAATTACGCTTGGTATGCCTATATTCCGAGAATTTCTTAATAGAGCAATCCGATTGAGATTGACGCTTAGGTTAGTCATTTAAAAGTTGATAAAATGTTTCCTGTGTATTCTATCAATCAGAGGAAGTACCATAATTAAAAGCTGCTAAAACCCAAAAAATAGATATAGTTAGGGCGTTCAAAATAGTATTTTAACGCCCCAAATCTTACCCAGCAATTTAGGCGTTAATTGTTGCTACTTCTCTTTCGACAAGATCCTCAATAATGGGCTTGCGTGAAGTCAAATCGAACTTATAACCATCGGGGAGAATGTGTAACTTAGCGCCACAAATTGCTAAAGCTTCATCTTTGAGGATTTCACCAATATTAGTGTGAGTTATGTCCGCCACATCTACAACTGTTACTGCACCTTCGCCAACTACTTGCAGTTTATTATTCTGCACTAATACAGAAGTATTTTCATCAATCCCAATTCCTAAGACGGCAGGTTGCTGTGCTAACGCCGAAAGTAAGCGCCCCAAACGCCCACGCTGGAGAAAATGTTGATCTACGACTATTCCAGGCAAAAAACCCATGCCAGGAGCCATTTCTACAACATTGACGCGCGGATTTGTTTCCGAATCGCCTTCAACGATCATCACATCCGGCATCATCGCTGCACCCGCACTTGTCCCCGCAACTATTATCCCTTCTTGGTAGCGTTTTTGAATCGCCGCGTCAATTTCGGTGTCTTTAAGTATGCTGGTGATTCGAGATTGATCGCCGCCAGTAAAAAACACCCCGGTAGCTTTGTTGACTGCTTCTAAGTAAGTAGATGAGCTTGCATCTTCTCGTTGCACAGTATCAACTATACGAATATCCTCCGCTCCTAAGCGCTCAAATACTCTAATATAGTTTTCTCCTACTTCTCTAGGCATTTCTGTGGCTACGGTCATTACTACAATGCGCGCATTTACACCCCCAGCACGACGCACAAATTCGCGTAAGATTTTGCAATCTCCCTCTTTGTCTTCCGCACCACCAATAATTAATAGCTGTCCACTGCTTTCACTCACGACAATATCCCTTCAAGCTTTTGTGACTATTTTTAATAAATCATGAAGAAATCTGCTAATAAAACTACTGTTTGGTAGATACCTATACAGAAAATTGTGATTGTATGGTTTGAGGAATCAGGAATAAAGTTTTTGGCGGTCAATAAAAAAGATGGGTACTATCCATCTTTGCTAGAACTAAATTTAAAAGCAGTTGTGTTAAAAACTATTCAACCAAAAGACTCCGCTCAATTAAACCGTTGAGAAACTCTTTAGCTCTTTCTAAGGGTAGATGTCTTGGTTTACCTTCATAGACGATTTGATATTCGTGGTCATCTGACCCATCTCCGTAGCCAGCAATTAACTTGAGGTGAAAAGCTTTCTCAGCTAGTTCTTTAATTTCATCTCTGAGTTCAGCTTCCTTTTGAGATATATTTGGCTGTCTCATAAATGGATTTTCTAAAGTGTTTTGTATATTGTTAACCAAAAGCGTGATGCTTTACACCTTTCAAAAGTTATATTTTCAAGAGAGTGGTTTTAGCTAAAAGGAGTTTTTTATGGTTCAAGTTCGTAACATGGAGATTCGCGTCAATGCGAGAAAATCTGACGCATTCGACATTTTTAATATCAAGCACTACCAAAGCGCAAACCCTTATTTAGAAACGGGAGCATTGGTATTTAACTTTACGCTAACGGGGTACGAAGAACCGTTAGAAATTGAGGAATATTTACAAATAATTGGCGAATTTTATCCGCAGATGCTCAATGTTGAAGGTGGTTACAACTCCTACGCGCAGTTATTCGCCCGGACGGTTGCAGAAGTTGGACAGCTAGACATGGGTTTGCATTTGGATAAGTGGAGTTGCAAACAAGGGGAAGAAGCAATTATTGCGGTGCAATCGCTCCACGCGCGGACAAGTAAATCGGTTGTGTACTTTGTGTGGGACTGGTTTGAGGCGATGACTCAAAAGCAGAAAATTGTCTTTGACGAGCAGATTAGAGTAATTCAAGATATGTTTAGGCGAAGTGCTTACGGTGGCCCTACAGTTTATGCTTTGTTACGTACCGCCGCCGTTAAAGGTATTCCTACTTTTTATCTGTGGGATGAAGGGTTGATGCAATACGGCTATGGCAAAAAGCAAGTTCGTGGTATAGCAACTACTTTTGACAGCGATAGTCATATAGATTCAGACTTTACTACTCGCAAAGATGATTGCAAAGCTTTTTTAAATACTTTGGGCTTTCCCATCCCGACAGGAAGTATTGTTTTAACTCGTGACGAAGCAATTTCTGTAGCTAAAAGTATCGGCTACCCTGTCGCAGTGAAGCCTGTAGTCGGTCATAAAGGTATTGGGGTGACGGCGGATGTACAAGACGCGGAAGAATTGAAGGCGGCTTTTTCACGGGCTATTAAGGCGATTCCTGACGACCAACCGACGCGGGTAATTGTCGAAAAAAGTGTTTCGGGGGCAGATTTTCGGTTGCTATGCGTCAATGGTAGATTTGTCGCTGCTACGGAGCGCCGTCCTGCTTGGGTAGAAGGTGATGGAAGACTGAGTATTGATGAATTAATTGAGCGAGAAAATCGCACCAAAGCTCGTAGAGATACGCCAACTTCGGCTTTGAGTAAAATTCAACGCGATGAGGCGATGGAGTTGTATTTAGAAGAACAAGGTTTGAGTTTAGATAGCGTCATTGAAAAAGGACAGACTGTATATCTGCGTAAAGTTGCTAATTTGTCTGCGGGTGGGGTGAGTATGGATGCAACCCACTCTGTTCATCCTGATAATATTGTGTTGGCGCAAGATATCGCCCAGCATTTTAGGTTAACTTGTTTGGGGATAGATGCGATCGCCCAATCCTTATCGAACTCCTGGAAAGATGGCGGTTTTGGGATTTTGGAGATAAATTCAGCGCCGGGTATTTTTATGCACCTCAACCCCGCTACGGGAGAAAGTGTTGATGTTCCATCTCGTATTTTGGAGACATTTTTTGCTTCTGATAGCGATGCCAAAATTCCCTTAATTACTTTCAATAACATTGCTGTGGAGGAGTTAGAGGCAATTATTGACTATATTCTTTTACAACATCCTGACTGGACAATTGGCGCTGTTTGTAAAGAAAGAGTATTTATCAATCGTGCTGAAAAGAATCTGAATAAAGACTACAACAGCAACGTCCAGAATTTGTTACGCAATCCCAAGCTTGACTTACTAATTGCTGAGTATCGAGGAAATATTCTCGAAAGAGAAGGGATGTTTTACACAGGTAGCAACATCGTAATTTTGGATAATCCCACCGAAACCGAGATGATGTTGGCGCGAAACATGGCTGAGGAGGCAATTTTGGTAACAAAAGAGAGCAATAGTATCTCTATTAAACGCCAAGGTTTGATTGAACAATACGATCTTGGGGAAAATGAGCCATTTTCTCGCGTCTATCTCAAAGAAATTGCTACGATTTTGTAGGTCTTCATTGCAAAAAACATCGTGCATCGGATTAGCGCCACACCGGGAGGATGGAACCCCCAATCTGAGGGAGTAATCTTTTTAGAACAAACTCCTGCTCCTATAGTATTATTAACGGCGGCGGATACAGATATTCAAACAATTGCCGCCGCCGTAAGTAAGTTACCTGTAGGTTTTCCAGCCTTGCGGGTTGCTAATCTCTTGCAATTGCAGCAACAGTTAACTATTGATACTTACGCGGAAGAAGTTTTAGAAAAAGCTCAAGTAATTATTTTGCGCCTCTTGGGGGGAAGGGCTTATTGGAGTTACGGTTTAGAAGTAGTACAGGAAACGGTACAAAAAACAGGTGCAGCTTTAATTGTTATTCCTGGAGACGATCGCACCGATCCTGAATTAATTAACTATTCTACCGTTGCTTTAGCTACTGTCAATCAGTTGTGGCGCTATTTTACTGAGGGTGGAGTTGAGAATATTATCCACGCTTTACAGTTTGTTTGCGATTGCACTTTAAATGATTCTACCTACAATCCGCCACCGCCCCAAAATGTTCCCCGTGTAGGTTTATATCCTTATATTTCTATTTCTAATGCTCCGAAAGTCGGCATTTTATTCTACCGCGCTCATTATTTAGCCGGAAATACGCTCCCCATTGAGGCACTTTGTCAAGCTTTGACAGCGAGGAATTTACAAGCAATCCCTATATTTGTATCTTCTTTGCGCGACTTGGAAGTACAAGGAGAGTTGTTAGATTATTTACAAGGAGTTGATTTACTTCTCAATACAACTAGCTTTTCTTTGGCGCGGTTGGAGACGGAAACGCCGCAACTAGATTTGTGGGAAAAGCTAGATATCCCAGTATTGCAAGCAATTTTTAGTAGCGGTACGGTGGAAAGTTGGGAATCGCAGTTGCAAGGACTTTCACCCCGCGATTTAGCAATGAATGTAGCTTTACCTGAAGTAGATGGGAGAATTATTACTAGAGCAATTTCTTTTAAAGGAGTAGAAGCGCAAAACCCCGATTTAGAAACAGATGTAGTTGTTTATCAACCAAAAGGCGATCGCATTGATTTTGTTACAGATTTAGCAGCAAAATGGGTAAGTCTGCGTAACTCCGCCCCTAATGAGCGACGAATTGCCCTGATTTTAGCAAACTATCCTAACCGCGATGGTAGGTTGGCAAATGGGGTAGGTTTGGATACTCCCGCTAGTTGCATAGAAATTTTGAAAGCTTTACAGAATGCGGGTTACAAAGTGAAAGATTTACCCAATAGTAGCGATGAATTGATGCAACTATTGGTGTCTGGGGTGACAAATGACCCCGAAGGACGCGAGTTAAGAAAAGTTAGGCAATCTTTAGATAGTGCAGAGTATGAGGAATATTTTGCAAGTTTGCCAGAAGCAGTAAAAACAGGAATTTGCGATCGCTGGGGTAAAGTCAAAGATAAGTTTGCAATTGCTGGGGTGCAGTTGGGTAATGTATTTGTAGGGATTCAACCATCACGAGGTTACGACAAAGACCCTAGTTTAAATTATCACGCGCCAGACTTGGAACCTACCCACGATTATCTAGCTTTTTACTATTGGGTGCGAGAGGTATTTGGGGCTAATGCGATCATTCATGTGGGTAAACATGGCAACTTGGAATGGTTGCCTGGTAAGAGTATAGCTTTATCAAACGAATGTTATCCAGAAGTTGCAATAGGCGCGATGCCGCATTTTTACCCGTTTATTGTCAACGATCCGGGGGAGGGATCGCAGGCTAAACGTCGCGCCCAAGCCGTAATTTTAGACCATCTCACGCCGCCCATGACTCGCGCCGAACTTTATGGGGGTTTGCAGCAATTAGAGGGCTTAGTTGATGAATATTATGAGGCGCAAGGTTTAGATCCGGTGCGAGTTCCCATTTTACGCGATCGCATTATGCAATTAGTTACTCAAGAAAACTTAGCGGTGGATACTTCTACAGAAATATCCTCAATTTTGAACTATCTCGATAGCTATCTGTGCGAACTCAAAGAAGCCCAAATTCGGGACGGTTTGCATATTTTTGGGCAATGTCCCCAAGGTAGACAGTTAATAGACTTGATAGTTGCGATTTCTCGTCAACCTAGTAATGGACGAATTGGTTTAACTTCTGCGATCGCAACAGATTGGGGTTTAGATTTTGCACCTTTAACTACAGATTTGGGACTTCCATTATCTGCGGAGTCTCAGCAAATCCTTACCAATAAAAATTACACTTGTCGCACCGTAGGAGATGCGGTAGAAGTTATTGAAGAATATGCAGCTAGTTTAGTTGAAAATGCGCTCGCCAATGTAGAAACAACTAATCCTCTGATGGATTGGGTAAAACTCCGCTTAATTCCAGCTTTGCAACAAACCG
>CAJQOK010000328.1 GCA_905479905.1 uncultured Aliterella sp. | reverse complement strand
CTGCATCTTACGTCTACTCCAATCAAATTATCTCCTGATAAATCTGCATTTCTTGTCCATACCTTGATATTTAGTCGCCCCAGACTGAATATGTCGTAGCACTGCAAACTAACTTCGGCAAAAAATCTATTCAATGTTAGCGATCTTTCTCAGTTTGTCACTTTTTCGTCTCCAAATCGTCACTTTTTTAGCTTAATCTCAATGATAAGTTAAAGAATAAAGTTGTACCTTATATTTGCGACCGAGGGCTTTAACCATACTTCAGTAGCTGCTATGAATTTAATATTTTTGGCAGTTAAATAATTTGAAATTGACCAGGCAATTTAAAGGCGATCGCTTTTTATTCTATTAAGATGCCTTCGCCCTCTAATACTATTTCAAATACAGTTTTTCGTAAATAATTAGGAGCAAATCAATGTCAGTCTTAGAAATCTTTTTCGCTTGCAGTTTTATTTCTACCTTTGCTGTAGCTTTATTAGCTACTTGGCTTCGCTATTTACCAAACCTTATTTTTTCCTACCGAGTTACTATCAATCATTTAGAGCATTTTAATCCTCAATTAAATTTCTTGCCTAAGTTTAAAGCCCATAAAATAGAGCGCAGATCAGCACAATTTTGATTACTCATACCACCGTGTCAAGTCAAAAAAATAACGACTTGGTACGGTAATTAATGCTGAAATTTTTGGGCTTATTGCTGTTATTAACTGATAACCTCTATGTAAAAGTAGAAAATATTGTAGAGTTAAAAACTTACAATTCAATTGGCTAAGATTCAATTAAAGTGATCCCATACCTGCTCACAGTAATGAGAAAAGTTATATTTCCTGTGTCTGTTGCGGTAGTAGCTTTAGCAGAAATCATTTATATAACAGGTTTTAACTTATGCGAACTACAAATATAACTAAAGCCGAAGTTATCAGTATAAATTCCTGAATAAAAAAGTAGAAATTTTGAATTAATCTCAAAACTTCTATCTCAAGTTGATTAAATAAAGTGGTAAGTACAACACAAAGTTAATAAAAGTTAGCTATGAACATCATTTACCTAATGCTAGTAAGTTTTATTGCATGGTTTGCTAGTAATCTTAATCTAGCTGGAGGCAGCAGTAAACTTTTAGTTACACTAATAATTGATTTTTTTCTAGGCTCGGAAGCGGTAATACCTATTATCACAACTGAAACTTTGCTGAGTAATTCCCAGAAAATCTAGTTATTGTGGCAAGCTATTAACTGGCAGGTACTAAGGTGGTACTTTCCAGGAGCCGGAATAGGAGCTTTATTAAGTGCTTATGTGTTTGCGCGGGCTAACCAATTACAACGATTACCAATATTACTGGGATTGTATCTTACTACCGCAGCATTTAGCCCTCATTTGAGCCGGACAAGCAAACATTTTCCCGTTCGCTGTTGGTATTTCTTACTTGCTGGATTTGCCTGTGCTTTTATTTCTAAATTCCTGGGTAGCACAGGTTCGTTATTAAACGATCTTTACCCAAGTTATGGCTTGAGTAAAGAAAAAACTATTGCAACTAAAGCCGCGAATGTATTAGGTATTAATATATCGAAAATGTGTATTTACGCCCTCTGCGGTGTAGTGACGGAAAACTATATAGTTTATGGAGTAGCGATCGCGCGTAGTAATAATTCCCGCTAATCTCCTTGCCCGACTTACTCTGCAAAAGATAGAAGGCAAGCCTAACTACTTAATTAATAGCTCTACAGCCGTCACTGGCGCGTTAATTTTGTGGCAGCAGCAGAATTATTGTTATAGCTTGGTAAATTATTTATTCAGTCAAATTTATTTATTGACTGATTTTTTGATAACTTCCCCAGTTTGTCACCTTTGATTGAGTAATCTAAATAAAGAAAACTTGGGCGGAGGTAAATAAGTTGATTCCTAGGTCATCAATGTTGAGGTAAACCTCAGCAATTTATTAAACACGCTATTACACCCTTACTAAACGAGACAACTATGAAACACGACTCCCTTCTAAAATGTTCATTTTGCAGTAAATCTCAGCAGCAGGTGACTAAACTAATTGCCGGAGCGGGAGTTTACATTTGCGATCGCTGTGTCGAATTGTGCAACGATCTTGTAGATCGGGAGTTAGCTGATGACTCAATGCCCAATCATCAAAGTTGTAACCTAGAAGAATTAGCCATTGGACAGCGTGCATCATCGTTAGCACAACTGCCCAAGCCCAAAGAAATTAAAAAGCATTTAGATGAATATGTTATTGGTCAAGACGAAGCAAAAAAAGTTTTATCTGTAGCTGTTTACAACCACTACAAACGCTTGTATTTATCTGAAAATGCCAACAAAGAAGAAGATATAGAGCTACAAAAATCCAATATTCTTCTTTTAGGACAAACAGGATGCGGTAAGACGCTATTAGCTCAAACCTTAGCGAGAATTCTCAATGTACCTTTTGCGATCGCTGACGCGACTAATTTAACCGAAGCAGGGTATGTAGGAGAAGATGTCGAAAATATCTTGCTGCGACTGCTACAAGTAGCTGATATGGACGTAGCTAAAGCGGAGTGGGGAATTATTTATATTGATGAAATTGATTAAATTACTCGTAAAAGTGAAAGTCCTTCTATTACTCGTGATGTCTCTGGGGAAGGCGTACAGCAAACCTTACTAAAGATTATCGAAGGCACGATCGCCAATGTACCGACCCAAGGAGGACGCAAACATCCTTACGAGGAGGCTACTCAAATGGATACTAGCAACATTCTATTTATTTGTGGTGGTGCATTTGTGGGCTTAGAGAAAATCATTGGTCAAAGAACAGGTAAAAAATCTATTGGCTTTGTGCAGTCAGGAAAAAATCAACAGCAGCCGCAAGCAGACAACTTCAAACATTTAGAACCTGAAGATTTGATTAGATTTGGGATGATTCCTGAATTTATTGGACGAGTACCAGTAATAGCAGCCGTAGAACCATTGAACGAAGAAGTATTGATGTCAATCTTGACGCAGCCGCGCAATGCCCTAGTTAAGCAGTATCAAAAGCTGCTAGCAATGGATGAAGTGCAGCTTGAGTTTACACAAGATGCGCTGTGGGCGATCGCTCAAGAAGCTTATCAGCGCAAAACTGGTGCTAGAGCTTTACGGGCAATTTTAGAACACCTGATGCTAGATATGATGTACGAGTTGCCTTCAAGCCACGATATCCGCCGCCATCTAATTACTAAAGAGATGGTAGAGAAGCGTTTGAACAAAGAGTTGCTCGTACATCCTGCGGCTTATTCTCATCAAAAATCAGCTTAATAACTTTTGAAAAAGTGATTAATAAATGTAGGGGTGCAAAATCTTGCACCCCTATTATTTGTATATAACAATCTATTTTGAGCTAGTAAGAATTAGGTTTACCCCAATTCTGGCAACGAAGATTTCAGTTCGCCAAGATTGGGGCTAGGGGGCAAAACAGGACTGTTTATTATTACCGATTTAGGATTAATACATAAAGTCAGCAGTAGCGCGTTACATCTCTACCGCATTCATCAGCTAAGTAGCATAAAGCGCGAAATCTTAGTCCAACCAACTGCTCGTAGAGTGGATTTAGCTTACATAAAGGTGGAATGTGAATAATGATGTTACCCCATTTGATATTGCGCTCAAAGGGACATTGAGCAGGAATTAACTGACATAACCATTGAGCTAACTGGGGATGATGAATCTCGATATTGTCTAGCCACTGGCGTATTAACTGTAGTAGAGCAATGCTCCGACGAAATTGAGTTGATGTCATTTTTTTACTTCCTTAATATTTAGCGATCGCCTGCACGCTCTTTTGCTAGCGGCGATAAATCTTGTTTTGCGATCTATGTTTAGCAAAGGTAATTTATCTCTGATATCAGTCTTTAGTTTTTATATTTGCTAAAGCTTGCTTATCAATTGAGTAGATTCCAGAAGTTTTTACTCTGGTTCAAGCTTAAGTTTGGCTCGGTGACAAAGTAGGAACAAAAATAAGCAATTTTGCTTAAAGCTTGGCGGATATTAATAGTAAAAATCCAATTTCCAAAAATTTTAATAATTCCCCAAGTTTGTCACTTTTACGTTCCCAGTTTGTCACCGTTGATTGATTAATCTAGCAAGTGTAAAGAGCAAGGCATTCAACAAGTGCCGCTTTTAATTAGGTAAAGTCACTACAGCAAGCGCCAACAAAGCAGCTTTGCATATAAAGTAGCTTGCCGTTGTCCGATCACATAGCTCACATCAATAGGTACTTATTATGAACAACGTCATTGCACTGCACAATATCCACGCTAATGTCCGCGCCTCTTTCAATTTTGAAGAAAAGACTCCACAAATCGATCGCACTGCCTATATTCACCCTCTAGCCGCCGTCATTGGTAACGTACACCTTGGTAAGCGCGTAATGGTAGCGCCCGCCGCTTCAGTCCGAGGCGATGAAGGACAGCCAATTTGGGTAAGTGACGATGTAAATATTCAAGATTGTGTCGTTCTTCACGCTTTAGAAACCCATGCTAATGGCGAATTAGTCCGCGAGGCTGTAGTTGAAGTAGATGGCGAGTTTTATGGAGTGTATATTAGCGAGCGTGTTTCTTTAGCGCATCAGTCGCAAGTACATGGGCCTGCTTTTGTTGGTGCAGACACTTTTGTAGGAATGCAAGCATTAGTTTTTCGCGCCACTGTAGGTAAAAACTGTGTAATTGAGCCAAAAGCTTTGGTTATGGGTGTCAATGTTCCTGACAATCGCTACGTTCCTGCGGGTGCTTTGATTACTACCCAAGAAGCCGCCGACAATCTGCCCACAATTAGCGAAGCATATCCCCTCAAAGGTTTGAATAAAGCCGTTGTTAACGTCAATACCGAACTCGCCCTTGGCTACCGGAAGCAAGACAATGTTATCCATCTAGCTGCTTAATTGCTAATTGTTTGGCCCAAGAGGTGAGGCATCTCATCTCTTGCTCACATTCCACCCACCTACCTAATCACTAAAACTTATGACACCTCAACTCACAGTCATTCCCGGCGGCAAAAGATCCACTATTCAGCCCAAAGTTTTAACTACAGGTGTAAATATTGCCAATAATCGCTACATTCCAGCAGGTGCGATCATTACAACTCAAACTGCTGCTAATCGCTTACCTTTTACCCGCAAGCAACTTCATTTAACCGCTTCAACAACATTGCAGTTTAAATCAGTTCCTTACTTACAAGCTGTCTAAAGCTTACTGACAATTCTGTTGGTTGCTGCATACAGAATATTTCACTTATCAAACTTTATCTCTTAAAGCCTTGAGATTCTGCGTACACTAACTATAAATTTGCCATGACTTCCATCTCACCCAACAAAGCAGTATATCTGTCTACACAAGCTAAAAATTACTGGCGTTCTGCTAGTCAGCATATTTTGAGAACACCGGAGCGATCTCTGGAAATAGCCTATCAAGCTGGATTAAAAATCAAAGCTCTTGAAGACGAACATTTTAATGGCGGGACAATCCCTACGGAGTCAAGCGATCGCAGTAGTTCAACTTCAGCCTTCTTAAAAGCAAATTTTGAAAAAAACTTAAATATTGTCAAATTGAGAACAGCAGAATTTAAAGCAAGTTGTTTTTTGCTCGATGCTCGCAGTTCCGCTCAATTAACAAAGCTAAAGTTAATTGACGAAATTTTAGATAAATACACCCCCAAGCAAGATTCGTCTGAGTTATTAGCATTACCTGATACAGAACCGTTAGTTGGTAAAAGTGAGCGGCCCTACTCCAATGAATCAAAAGCTGTCACAGCTAAAAGTAGCACAGCACCTAAGTCAATTGGCAGAACTATTAATGATTTTAAAAACAGTTTTAATCCCAAAGCCGAACAAGAAGTCATTAGAAAATATCGCAGTTCTAGAGCTAAAACTATTACTGCTATTAGATTTTTAGTCACATTGGTTGTTGTCCCGCTTTTAGTCCAGCAGTTAGCCAAGCCCTATTTGGTAGAGCCAATTGTAAACCAATTTAGAGGTGAAGCCCAACCGCAAATTTTCCTCAACTACGAAATGAAAGCAGAAGCTTTGGAAGAATTACAAAGCTTTGAAGAAGGGCTAAAGTTTGAAAATTTAATTACTATAGCTGCTCCCCTTGCGCCGTCAGTTATTGAAGAAAAGGTAAAGCGTAAAGCTACAGAAATAGCTGAGGAATTTAAACATAAAAGTAGCGGCGCTATTGATAATGTTTTTGCTGACCTGATAGCGGTAGTAGCTTTTGGATTAATATTGTTAGTCAGTAAAAAAGAAATCGTCATTTTAAAGTCATTTATGGATGACATAGTAGGCGGGATGAGCGATGGGACTAAAGCTTTTATCATCATTTTGTTTACAGATTTATTTGTAGGTTTCCACTCGCCGCATGGTTGGGAAGTAATACTCGAAGGAGTTGCAAGCCATCTAGGACTTCCTGCCAATAGAAACTTAATATTTTTGTTCATTGCTACAATTCCGGTAATTATGGACACGATTTTCAAATATTGGACTTTCCGTTATTTAACGCGAATTTCTCCTTCAGCACTGGCAACTTTAAGGAACATGAATGAATAAACCGGAAGCTATAACTAGCTATATGTCTTTATTTGAATATTTAATAGTAAGTCACTACTCTAACTCATAGCCACGCCACATAAGCTTACATCTGCGATTTCAATTTCTGTGAGTAAATTTGTACACCTAACATCATTATTAAGAGGATTAAAAATGTCTCGACTATTCGCCAAAAAACAGCATCCGTCCAAAAGAAACAGTCACAAAAATAATGTTTTAGTTGGTAAATTTGGAGACTCGCCATCTCCGCCAAAATCATTACGAAAACCCAAGCATGGAGCAATGAGAGGTCTTAAAGAAAAATTTAAGCTTTACACTGGCGAACAACACCCTTGGCAACACGTAACTTTTCATCTGGCGCACTCAGTGATTGCCGCAATTCTCCCTTGGATACTGTTGTGTGGCGGGTACGGCTTTCTCGTTTCATTGCTTAACCATTTTCAACATTTATCAATGGTTAGAGATAGTAAAATTCTTCCCAATGTTGTTATGTGTCTAAACATTGTTTTGAGCTTACTATTAGTTTTTCGTACCAACACAGCACACGAACGCTTCTGGGAAGGACGAAAATTATGGGGATCAATGGTTAATACTGTTCGCAACTTAGCTAGGGGAATCTGCATCATGATCGAAGAACATGATCCGCAAGATCGAGTAGAAAAAGAAGCAACTCTGCGATTAATAATAGCATTTGCGGTTGCTATGAAACTACATCTGCGCCGAGATCCTGTGAATTCTGAGCTAGAACCATTGATGCCAGCTTTTACCTATGATAAGCTCCAAGATGCGGCTCATCCTCCCTTAGAAATCGCTTTTGAGATCGCAGATTATTTACAATTCCAGCACGAGCGCCAATATGTCAATATCTTTCAGTTGACGGCATTACAGAAATTAGTTGATGACATGGTAGATATTTTAGGTGGATGCGAACGCATTTTGAAAACACCTTTACCTCTGTTCTACACAATTACGCTCAAGACTCTGTTAGTTACATACTTTCTGCTGATGCCTTGGAGTTTAGTTAGCGGCTTGACTTGGTGGACTGGCCCCGTATTAGCTTTTATCAGCTTCATATTATTGGGAATTGACGAAATTGGCGCAGAGATTGAAGAACCTTTTGGACACGATCCCAACGACTTACCCTTAGACTTTATTTGCAACACTATACTACGTAATGTTGAAAGTTTGATTGCCAATGCTCCTAGTAAGCGTCACATCTGCAACTATCCCAAGAAAGTTGCTTAAAGCTACTGTGGGAGATTTTTTGAGCCTATTAGATAACTCTTTTTATGACGGTTTTGATGGCAATTTACGGTAATGTTCTAGACGTATGAATATGGGTTCACATAACCCGTGCGAACTCGTGGCGGTTGAGGAACAATCTAACTGGATACTGTGTTGGATGTCCGAGGAGATGACGAGGTTAAACATGGCAACGTCCCTAATGTTAAACACATCTATGTGTCACACGAACCGTTACCTGAATCTATTTCCACAGCTTGTCGAACTTGGTTTGATATCGATGCGATCGCATTGATATCAATAATAGAATCTTTAATGGCAAGCTGGACACGAAATAACGCTGACAAAGATTAGGCATCCAGCCATGCTCATGAGCTACGTGACGACACAATAGGCATTTCATCACTGCGCTTAAAGTAATAGATTATCTTCTATTCCATCAACTCCACACGAAATTGACGCACTTCCAAAAAGTTTTAATATTACTTCAGCTTTATATTTCTATGATACTTTAACCCCAAATCTTCACACTTCCTACACTTAATATTGAGTAACCGCTAATACAATCGAGGTAATAAATAATGCTTTAAAATTGTGGAATATTCATCTTTATTACCTCAAGTTATTCAATACTTAAAACAACACAAAGATTCTATACAGTTAAAAAAGCTTACATTGTATCTTTGTCAGCAAGTTTGGGAAAATGAGCAGATAAAAATAGATAATGCTGATTGGCAAAGCTTGATTGAAGAATTAGTAAGCAAAAAGCCAACTTTTATTAGCTTAAGTAAGTATATTTACGGTATGGCTAAAACAACTAGCAAACCTAAAAAGTATTTGTTAGTAGCCGATATACTCATTAGTCAGCTAGAAAAAATATATCTTGTTGAAGAAGATGTAACTGTAGCTTGTTTAGCTAATTTTCAAGAAGAAATACTATCTCAAGAAATCTCGAATCAAACAGCAACTCCTGAGCCTGACGGTCTCTACAAAATTAGAGCAGAAATTATTAGCAACATCAACCCATTAAGAGCAAAAATTCTATTATTTTCGGCACTAAACGAGCAATTTACTTTTAGTAACCAAGACTGGGTAAACCTCAAATCCCATCAGCTTGACGAATTAATCCAAGAATTAATAGATAGCTATCCCACCTTTGCCAAACTTGTCAGTAAGCTAGAATTTACGGCGGGTAGTTTGCCAGAAGTTGATGAAAATCTTAAAATAGCAAAGGTTATTAGTCAGTCTTTAAAGCCTTTTTATCCAGCGATTTGCGTATAAATGCAGACGTTGCCCATTTGGTAGAATTTTTACTGTTTCTCTACAAATTTGGGAATACTAAGTAAATTGTGAGGTTCATTCTTATGAATGTAGACGAGCTTCTTGAACGTTATACTGCCGGAGAGATAGATTTTAGCGGTGTTAATTTGAGAGGTGCTAATTTATTTGCTGCTGATTTAATTAGTATTATTCTCATTCAAGCCGATTTACACGGTGCGAACTTGATTTTTGCTCTCCTCAATCGGGCGCAACTATTCAAAGCTAATTTAACTGGGGCAAAGTTAAGCGGAGCAAATCTCACTCAAGCTGACTTACGGGCGGCTAAATTGCATGATGCCGATCTTCATGGCGCGGTTTTGCAAGGTGCAGATTTGCGTAGTGCTGATATGAGTTTGGCAAACTTGTTAGATGCAAATATGCTTGATACAGATTTGCGTAATGTCAATTTGAGTGGGGCAAATTTGACGGGTGTATGTTTGCGTGGGGCAAATTTCCGCCAAGAAAAAAATAACTATGTTGCTAATTTATGCGGAGCGACACTTTTTAAAGCCGATGTACGCGGTGCAAACTTAGCAGGGGCAAATTTATCGCGGGCTGATTTGCGCTATGCCAATTTTAACGAAGTTAACTTGCGCGGAGCCAATCTTAGCTACGCTAACTTGAGTAATGCCGATCTTAGTTATGCTTCGCTCAATGATGCCAATTTGGACGGAGCAATACTTAATGGCGCAAACTTAAGTAATGCTCGATGCGAAAGAGCTTCAATGATTGATACAAATTTAACAGATGTCAATCTCAGTGGGGCGGCAATTCCTGATGGCAAATTGAATCGAGCTAATTTGACAGGAGCAAATTTAAGTAAAGCTAGTTTAAATAGAATCGACTTAAGTAGAGCAAATTTAAGCTACGCTGATTTGAGCGATGCTTATTTAATTGATGCTTTTGTAGCTAGAACTAATTTTACTAATGCTAACTTAAGTAATGCCAATTTAGTTAGAGCAGAATTGAGCAGCGCTACCCTAACAAATGCCAACTTAAAAGGTGCTACGATGCCGGATGGCAGTACAAGTAATTAATTACAACATCTTTTCGAGAAACTGTTTAGCCCGATCGCATTGCGGGTTATTAAAAAACTCTTTGGGGGTAGCATCTTCCGCTAGTCTACCTTGATCTAAAAATAATATGCGATCGCTAACTTCTCTAGCAAAGCCCATTTCGTGAGTCACAATCGCCATTGTAATCCCCGTTTGCGTTAAGTCTTTCATTACTTGCAATACTTCCTTTACCATCTCAGGATCGAGGGCGGAAGTTGGCTCGTCAAATAACATTACTTCTGGTGTCATTGCCAAAGATCGGGCGATCGCCACGCGCTGTTTTTGTCCTCCTGAAAGCTTGGAGGGG
>CAJQOK010000327.1 GCA_905479905.1 uncultured Aliterella sp. | reverse complement strand
TTGCTAAAGCCTTTAAAAAAGCTGGAATTGTCGAGGCAGTTTTGGTATGCAGAATTGCCGCCAAGGTAATAATAACGCCAACTTTGGCAAATTCTGATGGTTGGACATTGAAGCCACCTATGGGAATCCAGCGTTGCGCTCCTTTAGCTGTAGTCCCAATTATCATTACTGCTATGAGGCTGATATTGGTAATGCCATAAATTACCCAATGCAACTGTAGCAAGTTTTCGTAACGCCACCGAGCAATCAGCATAGCGATCGCCAAACCTACGCCGCCTACAAGCCAATGCTGCCACCAGTCGGTAAGTCCTTGGTTTAATTCGGCACTGCGAATCATCAAGCCGCCAAACAGCGTTACACTCACGCATAAGCCCAGCAGCCATAAATCTATTTGCTTCCAGGGTGCAAATAGGTAGGGACGGATTTTAAATGATAAACTTCGCAGTAGCATTGGGCGAGTAGGTCAAAGGTAGTAGTTTTAATTTTTATATCACTACTCTAATTTTTCCGTAATTACATGACAAAACAGAGCATAAATTAGCTCTGTGCTGATTGCTGCTACTAACAACAGATTTTATATTGAGTGGTATTAATTAGAAAGTTGACCGCAACGCCGTCTTACCTCAGTTTTAGACCTGGTAAAACCAGGTGGGCATCGGGGCGTTTAGCTTGAAGTTTCCGGGTACAAGCCCGGTTTACTGCTGCCAAAACGTTTTGATTCCCTTATCGGACAAAACATAGATCAAAAACATTATTGGCAGTCACCAACGTCGCAGCACAACCTTACTCATTATAATAGCAATTAGTTTTCCAGCCTAGCAACAACTGTGATATCTCTAAAAAAGCCCAAGTATCGAGGCAAATAATTTAAGCTCTACCTCGGAGAATTTGCGCCATTTCATTAGGTTTAGGTGATGCTTCTAAAGCGGTTTCTTCGGTAATTCTGCCTTCTTCATAGAGTCTGTATATTGACTGGTTCATGGTACACATTCCTTCAAAGTTGCATCGAGGAATAATAGATTCTACTTCTTCTACTTCGTTACGCAAAATATAGTCTTTAATGGCATCGGTATTAATCATAATTTCATGGATTGCCGCTCGTTTGCGATCGGTAGTTCTCACCAAACTTTGAGAAATTACAGCAACTAAAGACTCGCCGACTTGAATTCGCATCGGTGCTTGTTCGTCGGGGTTGTAAAGGTTCAAAATCCGCTCAATAGTTTTAACAGCGCCGTTAGTGTGCAGAGTACCAAAAACCAAGTGTCCTGTTTGGGCGGCTTTGATGGCTGTATTTACAGTTTCGCGATCGCGCATTTCTCCAATGAGAATAATATCAGGATCTTCGCGTAAAGAAGCCTTTAGGGCGTTATCAAACTGTTTAGTATGAATGCCTACTTCTCTTTGCTTAATTAACGATTTTTGACTTTTATGCACAAATTCTACCGGATCTTCAATTGAGATGATGTGTTTAGGCATTTCTCTATTGATATAGTCAATCATTGCTGCCATTGTTGTAGACTTACCAGAACCCGTTGGCCCAGTTACTAAAATCAAGCCTTTATGGTAGTGACACAAATCCCGGAAAACTGGCGGTAAACCTAGTTGATCCATTGAGAGGATTTTTAAGGGAATTAATCGCATGACCATAGCTGGCCCATTTAGCGATACAAAAATGTTAATCCGCACGCGCACCAATCCCTCGTACTGGGTAGCACCGTCGTACTCCATCTCCTCGCGAAATCTCTCAATTTGTTCTACGGTCAGAATTTCTCCTATCCAACTAAAAAAGGTAGCCTCATCGGTTTGTGGATACTGACAAATAGTAATTTGACCCCTTTCGCGGAAACGAGGTATTTCTCCAACGCCTAGGTGCAAGTCTGAAGCTCCTTGTTCGTAGGCTTCGAGGACTAATGTCTCTAAAGTTGGTTGTACGTCTTTACCAAAGCTAGGACGCGCTGCTTGAGCTTTGGGCGGTAAAGGTGCTGGTTGATGAGCAGAAGTAGGCGGTAAAGGTGCTGGTTGATAAGCAGAAGTGGGCGGTAAAGGTGCTGACTCATAAGCATTAACCTGAGCATTGGTACTATCTAGGGCAGATGATGGCAGTTTTTGCGTACCAACATTAGCATTGTTAGCAACATTTTGTCTTGGTGGTGGTGGTGGTGGTAGTGGTGGACGGAAACTAGCAGGAGTTGAATTTAATGGACTTTGTGGTTCTGTCATGTATCTACAACTGTTTTTAGGTGTAACTTAATGAATGTCAATATAAAACAGGCAATTTGAGCAATCGACGATGCTTGGGCGCTAAACCTATAAGCTTTATTTTGTTTAAGCCAGATTTCACCCTGTACAAAAAGCCATCAATAGACTCTTATATAGTCTTCCCAATAAGTTGCCCAAAATATCAGGCGATCGCTTTTTATTATTTTCCAGTGTCGCTAAAACCTCTCTACTAGGATTAACCCTCTATCTTTAGGGAGATTATGAGAAAATAAATCATTGTTTATAAGAAATGTTAAGCCAATTGTTAAAAAAATATTTAATCTAAATAGAAAGGTAATAAATATAAGCTAGATTCGTCGAGCAAAAAGGTTGTAACGAATAATTAGAGAGGCTATTGGCTCTGGCAGCTATAAATAGAGAAAGATAAAAAGTATTAAAGGCAACTTTATTGAAACTTTGCTTTGATAAACCTTAGATAATTAATTGTAAATTTTAATAACTAATCGATCATACTTCGCAGGAGTGTACATATACTTATACTTAACAATGACAGTCAAGAAATTTTCTTGGCGACAGCAATATTAGTCAATTTAAATTTTTATTACCTTTGGAGGTAAATCATGGCTCTAGCCCAAAGCTCCAGTCTAAAAAAGAATACTTCTTTGTTCATGGTTAAAAGCTTTTTAATGTGGACTTTTACCTTAGCGGTATGTCTACTCGTGGTAGGTTTCCCTTTAGTAGTTTTGATGGCTACAGTAGGTGCTTTGCTATCAGTTATTCTCCAGTCAGTAATGCCAATTAGTGCGGTTTTGTTAGTTGCTGGTAGCTTAATTGGGTTGAATTTGTTTGCAGTAATTGCTGGCGCTAGTATTTTAACTTTTAAGGGTATCCACCCAACAGAAGTAACCTGGTTAAGCTGGTTGCATGGTGAGGTAGAAAATGCACATAGTTCTGTTTATGCCGCTTGTCCTTTAACGTGCGATCTTGATTAGCAAGTAGCCAAGAAAAAGGCTGACGCTAGATAGTGCATCAATCTACCCGGTTAAAGCCGGGTTTTTTTATGGGTAAAATTGCGAAGCCCGTAACCGGGCGCGCTTGCGCTATCGCCAAAACCGCATTTAAAATTGTTTTTGGCTAATATAAACCCAGGGCGAATAGCTCTGTTAAATTAAATATTTTTAGCATTAAAAGTCTTATCGTTAGGTTTGAATAAAACCTAACGAGATAAATCCTAAGGTTTGTAAATTTCTCTACTAGAATAACGTACAAAGATACTATAGCTAATCAACAGCAATGTTAAAAAGTATTGACCGTATAGAAAAAGCTTTACTAGGACAAATCTTACTTCGCAAAGGACTAATTTCTGAAGCTGAACTAGAGCAGGCTTTACGAGAACAAATTAATAGCAAAAAAAAGCTAGGTGAGATATTGCTAGAACAAAATCTGATTTCTAGCTCTAAACTAGATTGCATACTCGATGAGCAAAATATGATGCTGGGGAAAATTTTGCTGCAAGAAAACTTAATATCCCCCGATCAACTCGAACAAGCTTTGAGGGAACAAACTTCCAGTAATACAAGACTAGGCGAACTTCTGGTAGCAAAAAATATTATTTCTCCTCAGCAGCTAGAACAAATCCTAGAAAAACAATACTGGCAAAAAAATGGTTTCTGGCTAATTTCTTAATTATAAAACGCCCTAAAGTATCTAAATTAGTCCGTCAGTAGCGATCGCTACGCTCATTGCCAGTAAATTAATGTAAAGTAGTATAAATACTTATAAAGATATTTCTAAAAGTAACTTGCAATGATAAATGCTAACAATCAATCGCCTCATCATGTGGTAGTTGTGGGTGGCGGCTTTGGCGGACTTTACGCAGCTAAAGCTCTGAGTCGAGACAAGAATGTTTTTGTCACTTTGATTGATAAACGCAACTTCCATTTGTTTCAGCCGTTACTTTACCAAGTTGCTACAGGAACATTGTCCCCGGCGGATATTTCATCGCCTCTGCGCTCAGTTCTCAATCACAGCAAAAACACTCAAGTGCTGATGGGTGACGTATTAGATATTAATCCTGAAGAAAAAAAAGTTAGCTTACAAAGCCAAGAACTAACCTACGATAGCTTGATTGTAGCAACAGGGGTTAGCCATCACTATTTTGGCAATGACAACTGGGAGCAAGTCGCCCCAGGATTGAAAACTGTAGAAGATGCGCTAGAAATGCGCCGGAAAATATTTGTAGCCTTTGAAGCGGCGGAAAAAGAAACCGATCTTGAAAAACGCCGCGCTTGGTTAACTTTTGTGGTAGTCGGAGGAGGGCCTACAGGGGTAGAACTCGCCGGAGCGATCGCAGAACTTGCTTACACCACTTTAAAAAAAGATTTTCGTAACATCGATACCTCCGAAGCAAAGATTTTGTTAATTGAGGGGATGGATCGTATTCTCCCGCCTTATACGCCAGATTTATCCGCAAAAGCAGAATTGTCTTTGACCAAATTGGGCGTAACGGTGAAGACAAAAGCGCTAGTTACAGATATTACAGATGACATTGTCACGATGCGCCAAGAGGACAAAATAGAAAAAATCCCCGCAAAAACAGTTTTATGGGCAGCAGGGGTTAAAGCTTCGCCAATGGGGGCAATTCTATCAGCAAAAACGGGTGCGGAACTTGATCGCGTTGGTAGAGTAGTTGTAGCACCGGATTTGAGCATCCCAAATCATCCAAATATTTTTGTAGTAGGGGATTTGGCAAGTTTTTCGCACCAAAACGGTAAACCATTACCAGGAGTTGCGCCTGTCGCTATGCAAGAAGGAAGCTATGTAGCAAAGCTAATTCAAAACACCATTGAAGGGAAAGAATCCGTCCCTTTTCGTTACTTAGATCGCGGTAGTTTGGCGGTAATTGGCAGAAACGCCGCCGTTGTAGATTTAGGCTTTGTCAAGTTTTCCGGTATTTTAGCTT
>CAJQOK010000326.1 GCA_905479905.1 uncultured Aliterella sp. | reverse complement strand
TGGCTGACGGATTTATTGCAATTACCTTTGACTGTCCCCAGTTCCCCCAAAGCCGCCGATTCTACGGCAAAAATGCTGCCTTGTATTGTGTTGCAAGTAGGTACAGAGCGCTTAGGACTATTAGTTGATGATTTACTTGACCAACAAATTGTAGTTTTAAAGCCGCAAAGTAAGTTACTCCAACGAGTCCGCAATGTTTCTGGCGCAACTATTTTAGCTACAGGGGAAGTATGTACGATTCTTAATCCTCAAGATTTACTTAAATCTGTGCAAAAAGAGAGGGGAACTACTACGTCGTCCCAGCAGTTTCTGCAAGAACTTAAAAAACCTGCAATTTTGCTAGTTGAGGATTCTATTACAATTCGGACTCAAGTTAAACGCATTTTGGAAGGTGCGGGGTACGATGTAACAGCCGCCGTTGATGGATTAGACGGTTTTAATAAATTAAAATCTAGAAATTTTGATGCAGTGGTATCTGATGTCCAAATGCCCAACATTGACGGTTTAGCGCTGACGGCAAAAATTCGTCAGGAAAAAGAATACACCGAACTGCCAATTATTTTAGTAACTACTCTAGCTGACGATGAAGATAAAAAAAGAGGCGCTGATGCAGGCGCTGATGCTTACTTAACTAAAGGCAACTTCGATCAACAATTACTTTTAGACACTTTAAAAAGATTAATCTAAATGCCACCAATTTCCGTTTTATTAGTAGAAGACTCCCCGGTTGCTTTAGAAATCCTTGACAGATTACTCTCATCTTCGCCAGACATTAAAGTTGTAGGCAAAGCTCGTAATGGAAAAGAAGCAATAGATTTAATTCCTAAATTGCAGCCTAAAGTAATTTGTACCGATTTACACATGAAAGAAATGAACGGTTTAGAACTTACTAAACACGTAATGGAAAATTATCCCCGTCCAATTTTAGTAATCAGCACTTCTGTACAGAAATCAGATACCAACACTATTTTTGAACTTTTGCAAGCTGGAGCGGTAGATATTTTTCCGAAACCAAATACCGGATTAGCATCAGATTACGAACAAGTTAAGCGAGACTTAATTAATAAAATTAAAATTCTTTCTGGAGTGACAGTATTTACCAAGCGCCAAACGCCCCCGATTGCGTCTCCTACCGTTAATAATTTTGCTTTCTCTACCGATGGAACTAAAGCAATTAGAGTAATTGCCATTGGCGCGTCTACTGGTGGCCCCCAAGCTTTGCACAAAATTATTGCTCAACTTCCAGCGAATTTACCTGTACCTGTAATTTGTATTCAACATATTAGCCAAGGATTTTTACAAGGATTAGTAGATTGGCTAGATTCGGAATGCAAAATTAAAGTAAAAATTGCTCAAATTGGTGAAATTCCCGAACCTGGAACAGTACATTTTGCTCCAGACCAAAATCATTTAGAACTTGATGCTCAAGGTAAGTTTATTTATGGTTTACCACTACCTGTAGATGGGCATTGTCCATCGGTGACAGTTACTTTTAAGTCGGTTGCTAAGTTTTATGGTAGAGCAACTATGAGTATTTTATTAACAGGAATGGGGAAAGATGGCGCTTTGGGAATGCAAGCTATTTCTATAGCTGGGGGAATAACTATTGCTCAAGATGAACAAACTTGTGTGGTGTTTGGTATGCCGTCGGAAGCGATCGCTCTTGGAGTAGTACAGCACGTTCTACCTATCCAAGATATCGCTCCTTTGCTACTGAAAAAGGTTGCCAAGTAGTAATTCCACCCATTACCAATTACCAATTACCAATTACCCATTACTCCCATTCAATAGTTCCAGGCGGCTTAGAAGTGATATCGTAAACGACCCGATTTACTCCCGCAACTTCATTGACAATCCGGTTAGATATTGCCTCTAATACATCGTAAGGAACTCGCGCCCAATCTGCGGTCATCCCATCTTCACTTGCTACTAAGCGTAAAACTATCGGGTAAGCGTAGGTACGCTGATCGCCCATTACGCCTACAGTACGAACAGGTAATAGTACGGCGAAAGCTTGCCAAAAGTCGTGATAAATGCCTCGACGGTTGATTTCTTGACGAACAATAAAATCGGCTTCGCGCAATATTTCTAAGCGTTCGGCGGTAATTTCTCCCAAAATCCGAATCGCTAAACCTGGCCCTGGAAAAGGCTGGCGCAATACTATTTCTTCGGGTAAACCAATTTGTCGCCCAACTTTGCGGACTTCATCTTTAAATAGCTTACGCAAGGGTTCGACGAGCTTAAAGCGTAAGTCTTTGGGTAAACCACCTACATTGTGATGGCTCTTGATTTTTACTGCTACTCGTTCGCCAGTTTTGGGATCGACGTTTGTATCAGCCGATTCAATTACATCGGGGTAAAGTGTCCCTTGGGCTAAGTAATCAAAGGGGCCGAGATTTTTGGATGCTTCTTCAAATACTTGGATAAATTCGTGTCCAATGCGGCGGCGCTTTTCTTCAGGATCGGTTACTCCCGCGACTAAAGCCAAAAAGCGATCGCGCGCGTCTACATACTCAACCGGGATGTGAAACTGCTCTTGAAACAGCTTAACTAACCGCTCTGGCTCTAATTTCCGCATGAAGCCTTGATCGATAAATACACAAGTTAAGCGACTTCCTATGGCTTTATGGAGTAAAAACGCTAAAGTTGACGAATCTACACCCCCAGATAAGGCTAATAACACTCGTTTTTCGCCTACTTGAGCGCGAATTTCTCTAATTGCTGCTTCGACAAAAGCGGCGGTTGTCCAAGTAGGTTCGCATTCGCAAATGTGATAAACAAAGTTGCGAATTAAAGCAAGTCCCCCCACCGAATGTACTACTTCAGGGTGGAATTGTACGCCGTAGAGTTTTTGGTCGTAATTGGCGATCGCAGCACAAGATGTATTTTCTGTATGCGCCAGGATTTCAAAGCCTGTAGGTAACTGGGCGCAAGAGTCTCCGTGACTCATCCACATGGTTGTACCGTCTTCAACATTGGTAAGTAAGTCGGTGGGGTCGTCAATTAATAAGGAGGCTTTGCCGTACTCTTTGCGGTCGGCTGGTAGAACGTTTCCCCCTAGTTGCTTGACCATGAGTTGCATTCCATAACATACCCCTAAGATCGGGATACCTAAACTCCAGATTTCGGGATCGCATTCTGGAGCGCCAGGAGTATATACCGAACTTGGGCCGCCAGAAAAAATAATTCCTTTAGGATTAAGTTTGCGCAACTGTTCGGCGGTGGTGCGATAAGACAAAACTTCAGAATATACTTGAGTCTCTCTAATTCTGCGGGCGATTAGCTCCGAATACTGAGAACCAAAGTCAAGGATCGCGATCATTTGGCGATTCAACTGGGACAATTCTTCGTTTTGCGGCAAAGTTTCGGTCTGTACCACTTAATTTATTCCTATTAATTGCAAGTAGTGGATGAAAAATAGAGACGTTCTTGGGTAAAGCGATTGGCAATTGCTCACCCTATAGATAGAGACTTAAAAATTTATTTATTGGTAAGACAATTATGCTTCCTAAGTTAACACAACCTAGAGAGCAAGGCGATGGCTGTGGGGCTTTTAACAATGATTGTGCGATCGCCGTCAAAGAGAACCGAACCAATACTAACATGGCGATTTGTCAGCTTGAATATATATTCGCTGGAGCGAAAATCAATGGCTTGGGCGATCGCATTGTAAAGCTGATTTACCCAGTTACTCCCGGTTAAAGCGTCATAAGAACGAAGATATTGTAAGGCGGCTTCAGTAGTCGAACTATTAAAAATGCTTTGTAATACAGGCGTTGGTAGACCTAACTGAGCAGCATGAGCGGTAAAAATTTCTAAGCGTCCATCGGCTAAATGATGGTGAGTATGAAAAATTCCCCCGGCAAGTTTGACGAGTTTACCATGATAGCCAAACAATAAAATTGATTTAACTTCTTGACTTGCAGCTTCTACTAACAACGAGCCTAGCCAATTAGCAGTTTTAACTAATTGCTGCGAATTAATCCCTAACTTTTGGGCTAGATCCAAGCCATTTTCGCCGATACAAAACACTAATAAATCGGTAGATTTAGCTTTTAGTCGCACTTGTTCTAAACAAGCCTCTAATTGTCCAGGGGCGCTCAATGGTTGCGAAATCCCCGTTGTACCGAGAAGGGAAAGCCCTTCAACTACACCAAAAGCAGCGTTGGAAGTGCGCTCGGCTAAGGCTCTACCTTCAGGAAGAATTATTGTTAATTTAATATGTTCATTCGGTTGCAGTATCTTTAGTAAATTGACCTGTAGTAATTGCTGGGCGTAACCATACACCGCCGGATCGCCATTTAACTTGTGTCCTAAACCTTCACCGCCGACAATTGTAATTGGTTGGGGAGAATCGAGCCATTCTACCAACGCCCAAATCGGTGTATTGCGAGTTAAATCTAAGTTATCGCCAGGATCGCTACGAGTAATTGCTAGAGCCATATTTGGCTGCAATCCAGCTACTTGTTCGATCGCAATCTCTACAGTTTGATCGGGGGTAATTAGATTGACAGATACACTTTGGCAAGAAGTACGAGTTTGCAACCATTGCACTGCTGCGATCGCACTGGCGCAGGCAAAAACAGGTAAAGTATAACCAGAACGAGGCATTAGGGACGACACATTGCACCAGTAAAAGTTAAATCAATCTGTGGTTTGAATAGATAAAGCAACTATTCTCTTTCTGCTGACTGTTGTTTGGGGGGGCATTTTTAGCCTATCCTCCAAGATTATAGAAGCAAACCAGATTTGCCTAAATGCTGACCTTTTTTTAACATCAACATTTATTGGACTAGGCTTTGGTGGAAACCATTACTCAACCAGTTTTAGATTCAACAGAAAACCCTGGGACATCATCGGTAATTTTACCTGATAGCCAAAACCAGAACGGTAACAAACAATCAATTCGTACCAGTCTTAAAGCTTCTACTATTGACGGTGTATTTGCGGCTATTTTTGTTAGTATTACAGGCGGCGTATTGCTGACTAATTTCTTACTCCAGGTAGGAGCAAGCCCGATAGAAATTGGTATGGTGTCGTCAATTCCGATGCTATTAAATTTATTACAACCTTTGGGGGCTTATATAGGCGATCGCACAAATAGCCGTCATTATTATTGTTTGTGGATTTTTGGCACAGCGCGGTTATTGTGGTTGATTTTAGTTGCAGCTATTGGGTTTATTAGTTGGTCGGGTGGCGATCTGCATCAGCTAATAATTTGGACTTTGGGGATAGTTTTAGTTACCCATATATTAGAGTCTTTGGGTGGCTCGGCTTGGCTGAGTTGGATGGCGGTACTTGTTCCCCATCGCTTGCGGG
>CAJQOK010000325.1 GCA_905479905.1 uncultured Aliterella sp. | reverse complement strand
AACTCAACTAAGATTTGCTGTAACTGCTGGGGAGGAAGAATATTTAATTGACTAATTGACCCACTAGGGTTACTAATCGCACTGGTTATCAGAGTTTGAAACTGTGCGGCTAATAAGGCGATGGCTTGCGCCTCAAAGAGGTTTTGATTGTAATCAATCCGAATATCTATAGATTCGCCACGTAGAAGTACAGAAAGTTTGATATTGAATTTATCAATACAAACAAACTGATTGTCAATAGCAAAAGTCACATCGTTTAAGCAACGTTTTTCGGGGAGTTCTATCAGTTCAAACAAAACCGATAAATTCTCAACTTCTTTAGTAAAATATTCCTGATATTCACAAGCATTCTGGCTAGTTCCTGTAACTTGTCTTACTACTTCCTCAAATTGTAAGTTTGGAGTAAAACGCGTAAAAATTGGTAAAGATTTGGCAATTAATCCTAAAGTAGCTTGTAATTCTTCGTACTCTCTACCATTAAAAACTTGACCTACGATTATTTCTGATTGGTTTGTAGTGCGATACAGTAAAGTTTGCCAGCAGGCGAGTAAGAAGTTAGATAGATCCAAGTCTTTTCGCTGTAACCAATTTTTGATACCAGGAACCGGATAATTGTCAAGAGCTAACTTATAAGAATTAATCTTAAATTCTGCTTGTTTGTCTGCTTGAAAAGGAAGTATTAACGGCAATGTAGATAAGTCTTGTTGTTGCCAGTAATCTTGATGATTCTCTGTTAATAATTGATTTTGCCATTCGCAAAACTGAGCATACTGTACAATTTCTTGGTTTAGTATTGGCGAATTAGAAGCATAGCGATCGCAAATTTCTATAAATAAGTTATTCAACGTCTCGTTATCAGCACACAAAGCAGGTAAAGTAATCAATAAAATATGCTTACTTGCTAATACTTTAACGAGAGATACGAACAACAATGGCACTCGCTCAAAAGTAAAACTTCTCTCCCTTTGTTGCTGACAAATTAGCTCAATACTGCTATTTCCTAAATCAAATTCTTGCCAAGAAATAACGCAGTTATCTTCTACTACCATAATCGGCGTTGTCATTCCTGCAATTTGACGAAAAGCAGTGCGGAGAATTTCATGATTTAAGGTGACTTCTTGGATTGTAGCTTGCAAAGCTTGTGAATTTAGGTTTCCTGTTATTTCAATAACAACTTGAGCAACATAGGCATTACTTTCTTTTTGCCACAACCATAATTGTTTTTGTTGAGGAGAAAGGCGAAAGCCTCTTAAATCAGTTAGCATTAGTTTCTCCACTATTTAAAAAATTACTCATTTCGCCCATTGCCACAACAATTTTGCGCTCTCCTCGGTAGGGCAATCTTCCGTGTGCAGTCAGCATATTGTCTAGCATTAAAATGTCTTTTTTTTGCCAAATAAAGCTAGTTTGAGACTGTTGATAAACGCGATTTATTTCTTCGATCGCTTGATTTTCAATTGAACTACCATCACCATAATAAACATTGCGCGGCAACTTATCCTCAGCGAATAATGATAACAAAGATGTACGAACTTCTGGCTCTAAATAAGCAATGTGATGCAACTGAATTTGATTAAAAAATACAGATTCTCTAGTTTTAGGATGTATAGCAATCGCCGGACGAATTTGGCGAGTTATTAATCCATCTCCCGCATACCATTCAAAATCAATTCCATCTTGACGGCAGTGTTTTTCTACTACACTTTTATCAGAAGTGTGAAAAAAGTTTTGCCAGCTAACATCTAAATTATTCGTGTAGTTGCGGACGTACATTAATTCTTTTTCAGCTAACTTTTCTCGCAGTTGAGGACAGAGAATTTTGTAAGCTTTGCGACAATCTACAATTGGTGTTTCTCCGCCTTGTTGTGCTGGATGCAAACAGAAAAACCAAATTTTTAAAGGATAGCAATGTAGATGAGAACTTTCATTGTGAAATAAGATCGCTTTGTCTGCGGGATAAGGTGTAGAACCATACACTTTATTACCTACTCCAACACGGGGTAAATCCCCATATTCACCAAATAAATGTGAACAGATAGCTGTAGCAAATTTTTCAAAGCCAGCTACAGAATTAACTGAAAATCCTCTAAATAAAATAGCGCCGTGCTTGACTACCTCACCTTCTATAAAGTCTCGATTACTTTCAGCCCAATCAACTAAATCGATCTCATTACTTACAGGCTGAATAACTAAAGGAGATGTTTGTTCTGGTTGTAAAGAAGTTGTTGTAACTAAGTTATTTGCAGATAGATTGATAGCTGTAGGTGCAGCTTTAAATAATTGCTCTCGATTAAAAGCCTTACGCTTGTTTTTTTGCATAGCTTGCTGTTTAATTTCCTCTTCCGTCAACATTTCTAAAGCATCGATTCGCGCGTGAGGTTTGCTGACAATATTGGTAAGTAAAGTTTCAAAATGTCTTGCCATCTGTGCGATCGCACTTTCGGTAAATAGTTCGGTACTATAGCGCCAAGTGCTACTAATTCCTTGGGGTGTTTTTGTTAGAAAAATAGCTAAATCAAACCTAGCTGTGTCGTTGCGCCAAAACCATTCTTTTAACTGCACTCCGGGCAAATCTAAAGCAGGCATTGGTGTATTCTGGAGAACAAACAACACCTGAAATAGAGGTGATGTATTGCTTAAATTGCGTTCTGGTTGCAGCGCCTTGACTAATTCCTCAAAAGGTAAATCTTGATGGGC
>CAJQOK010000324.1 GCA_905479905.1 uncultured Aliterella sp. | reverse complement strand
GGTATGGGCGGTATGGGTGGTATGGGGATGATGTAATAATCCCCAATCAAAGAGACGTTGCATTGCAACGTCTCTACAAAGTTTTAAAATCAGACAAAATCATTTTCGCCGCCTCAATTTCAGCAGTTTATCTTATCCGGTGAACTGCTTTTTTGTGTAAAATAGCTAATCTACGGTTCCCCGGTCGGAATTTAGTTGTATTTAGTAATAAAGTTCTGCTAGAATCTGCCTAAGTAGAAAATACCTAGGGCGATATGAGCGTTCAGACTGAACAATTTAAAGATACTTTGGCAGCTTATAATTGGAAAAATACTAATGTAAGGATGCAAAAACAGCAACAGCAAGAACCTATGTTCTACTACTTTGCTTATGGTTCTTGTATGTGTCCGGTAGATTTAAAGCGAAGTCTCGGTGAAAAAACTCATATCTATGTTGTCGGCGCGGCTACGCTCCCTGGCTACCGATTAGGTTTTTATTGCTACTCTGCCTTTCGCAACTGTGGCGTGTTAGATATTATTAAAGACCCAACAAGCTCTGTGGAAGGCGTACTTTACAAACTACCGCAACGCTTGGGTTACGCTTTAGACGAGCGCGAAGGTGTCCATCAAAATTGGTACAGGCACGAACAAGTAGATATTGCTTGCAACGGTAAGTTGTACAATAATGCTCGTACTTACATGGTTGTAGATAAATTAACCGAAGAACTTGCGCCCAATGATTGGTACTTCAATGTTGTACTGCGCGGTGCTGTTACTTGCGGTTTACCAGAACAATATTGCTGGAATTTGTTTAATCATATGCACCAATTACAACAGCGTCACGGTCTAAAATCAGCTTAACTAAAGCATTCGCCGAATTGTGGCGCTAATTATATCTACTAAAAAAGTTAAACCGATAAAACACACTAATGTAGCAACTACTCCAGGATAGTCAAAGCTGCTCAATTGTTCGGTAAGTAAGCGCCCCAAACCTCCCGCCCCTACTAAGCCGACTATTACTGTCGCCCGAATGCAGACTTCCCACCGATAAAGGATGTAAGCAATAAATTTAGGCGTAGTTTGGGGCAAAACTCCGTATAAGAATACTTGAGACTCACTAGCACCTAGGGCTTTAAGAGATTTTAAAAGTCGCTCGTCCAAGTTTTCGGTAACTTCAGCCATTAGTCGCCCCAAAATTCCTAAGTTATGAATGCCAAGGGCGATCGCACCTGGTAATATTCCCGGAAACAGCACAAATAAAAATATCAATGCCCATATTGGCGCGGGAATAGCGCGAGTAAATAGTAAGAAAAACCGCGCCGCAACTAATGTTACTATTCCCCCTGGTAATCGTAAGTTGTTAGCGGCAAAAAAAGAGAAAATTATCCCCCCACACCCTGCAAAGGCGATCGCTAAAATCGACATAGCTAAAGTTTGACTGCAAAGCCTCAAAATCTCGCTCAGTTGGCTGTAGTCTGGCGGAAACGCCCGTTGCACAACATCAGTTAATAATTCTCCGGTGCGCGGTGTCCATAGTTTACTAAAATCCGCGTCAATGTACCAAAAAGAAAAGATAATGGGCATCACCGTTAGTAGAAATGCCCATTTAGGGACACCTGTTTTAGGCGCTTTCTTATTTATCCCTTTCAACCGATTCAAATCTAGCCGACTAGGTGCGCCAATTTGACGACGTACTAATGCACTGGCAAAATCTGTAACCCCACTCAGCAAAACCAAAGCAATTAATAAAGTCCACATTTCCTCGTAACGCAGAGATTGCAGAGAAAGGACAATTTGATAACCTAACCCCCCCGCACCAATAATTCCCAATACCGCCGCCGCCCGAATCGAACACTCAAACCGATAAAAGGCATAGGAAATTAAATTAGTCTGGGCTTGAGGAATCAGGCTATAAATAAAAGCATTGAGCGGCAAAACCCCACTATTAATCAATGCTAAAAATGGCTTTTGGGGTGTTTCGTCGATAATCTCTGAAAATACTTTAGCTGTAATTGCCCCAAAGGGAATTGCGATCGCTAACACTGCTACTAACGGATCTAAACCGAATATATTAATAAAAAATAATCCCCAGATTAATTCGTGAATCGCTCTAGGAATCGCTAAACCCGCCCGTACTCCTAACCAAGGTAGCCCAGATACTCCCAAAACCGACTCCCACCATACCTGAGAACAAAATATTCCGCCAATTATTGCGATCGCTAAACTTAAAAACGTACCGCACACTGCGTATGCAAATGTCTTTAATGTCGCTTCCCAAGTCAATAGCAAAAACTCCTGACTCAAATTAGGATGAATAGCTGCAATCAAAAACTGCTCTACTAAACTCCAGCCACCAGCATTTACAACTTCTCCATTAAATACCCCCGCCGTATGCAATGCCCAAATCACCGCTAGTACGCATAGTGTAAAAACACTCTTTCCCTGCGATTTAGTTTGCTTTATATAACCCATCAACCATCTCTGAAGTTACCAATTTAGCCGGATAATCAAACAAAACTCGTCCGTCTTGTAACCCAATGATTCTTTGATAATATTTGCGCGCTACTTCCCACTCATGCAAACTTGTCACTAACGTTTTATTTAATTCGGCGTTCAATTGACACAATAATTCGATAATTTCGCGGCTGCGTTCAGGATCTAAACTCGCTATCGGTTCATCGGCTAATATCACCGCCGGATCTTGTACTAATACCCGCGCGATCGCCACTCTTTGTTGCTGTCCCCCTGACAGGCGATCGCACCTTTGATACAACTTCTCAACAATCCCTACTTGACTTAAAGCACGAGTGGCTGTATTAACTTCCAATGGAAACATTAGCGAAAAAGCTGCTTGCCATAGCGACCACCGCCCCAAATGCCCCGCATTTACATTATGAATTACTTGCAAGTTATCTACTAAATGCAATTGTTGGTAAATTGTCCCTATTTGCCTTTGAATCTGCCGCACCGACGCAGATTTTAAACTCGCTAAATTCTGCCCCCATACCCACACTTCCCCCGTAGTTGGGTTCATTGTGCCATTAAGCAAGTTTATTAACGTGCTTTTCCCCGCGCCGCTAGAACCAACTAAAGCGACTCTTTCGCCGGGATAAACTGTCAAATTAATATTTTTAAGGCTTAAAACGCTGCCAAACTTTTTAGTAACGTTTTTAAGTTCAAAAATAGGATTTCTTGATTGATTAGCAGCGATATTATTAGTTTTTTCTATCATCTGCTCGATCTATCAGTTTCCGCGCAGAGGAAATTTTCCTCTACGCCCTAATTACTTACTTCTAGTAAGCATTTAGGTATACAAATACAATTACTATAGTATGACATCACAAGTCAAAAAGCAATAGTTTTTTAATTATTTTTGTTAAGCACCGAAATATTTAAAGCTTGACAAAAAGGTCATTTTATCTTGCCAATTTCTCTACCCACTTGTTCTATTTGGGCATAATTGGAGTTTTGAGTAGTTACAAACTTATTAGCATCTAATAGTTCGAGAATTTCTTTGTGTTCGGGAATAGTAGGATCTAGTTTTAGCAAAGCATTTTGAACTTTAGTTACAAAATCTGCACCGTAGCGCTGCTTGACTTGGGGGTTAATTAGCCAGTGGTAATCGTAGTAAGCAGGCGATCGCCATATCACAACTAATTTGTTTAAATCGACTTCTTTAGCTGCTACCCTTTTCAACCAAATTTTTTCATTTACCGCCCCAACATTATAACTACCAGATTCTACAAGTTTGATAGTTTTATCATGATCTCCAGAAAACCCCGACTCGCCTTTAAAATCTTTAAGATTAACTCCAGCTTGTTGTAAAAAGTATTGTGGCATCAAGCGCCCAGAAGTAGAAGACTCGCTCCCAAAAGTAAAAGTACGTCCTTTTAATTGCTGAAAATCGGCAGTATTTTTAATAGGTTTTAAACCCGTATTTTTATTAGCAATAAATACACTATGGAATTTTGCATCTATATCCCGTTGGGCGATCGCTTCAGCGCCTTGTACTTGCAACCGTGCTTGAACTCCCGTTAAACCTCCAAACCAAACTAAATCTAAATCTCCTACTTTAAAAGCGGTGACGGCGGCGGTATAATCAGTCACGGGTTTATAGATAACGCTTACGCCTAGCTCTTTCTCTAAATAAGTGTTTAACTTAGTATATTGACGCTGTAATTTTTCTGGATTTTGGTCGGGAATTGCGCCAGTAACTAGAGGTTTTATTTCTGTTTTTATAGGTTCAGTTATATTAGACGAACAAGCAGTCAAAAATAGAGAAAACAGCAATAAAATTCCATAACTAATCTTGATCATATTCAACAATTATTTTTTCTTTGTGCTTAACGAAAAATGTCAGTAATCTTAGATTATACTAATAAGTCGAATAACGTATCAAGCTAAAGTCGTTAAGGTTTTTAGCGAAGCCCGTTACCGTTCCAGCTTGCGCTATCGCCAAACAAAAACAAAAGAGCCTAAACTTATCTTAATTTGAAAATAAAAATGAGCTATACAGTTAAGATAAGTTTAGGTTTTATTCAATAGCAAGTAACCGAAAGCCAACAATATTTAGCGTATTAGCTTCCTAACAATTAAAGATTGTTCAAAACCTTTTTCATCTTTGAATCCTAGCGAAAATTAACTGCTACGGAGTTTAATTAACGGCTACTGATGACTCTATCCGACTTTGCAAGTTTTGGTCAGAGGTTTTTCTATTGAGTGAACTACGCGGTAATACGCGCATTATTTCCTCCACTGTAGTTAATCCACTGGTAACTTTTTCAATGGCCGCCACTCTAAAAGAGGAAAAACTAATATTTTTGAGATACTGATGCAATTGAGTAATACTACCTTCATAAATAATTTCTTGCACAGTTTCATCAATATCTAGCAACTCTACAATCACCTCTCGGCCCAAATAACCAGAATTAAAACAAGCTTGACAACCAACGCCTTTACGCCACGTACCAAATTTTTGTTGCAAGCCCAGAATTTTTAAATCTTTTGGAGTCGGTGTATAAGGCGCAGCACAATGAGAACAAACACGACGTACTAGGCGCTGGGCGACAATTCCGAGTAAAGCATCGCTTAGTAACGCAGGGTCAGGCCCAATGTCTTTGAGTCTGGGAATTGCCCCTACAGCGTCGTTGGTGTGCAAGGTAGTCAATACCAAGTGTCCGGTTAAAGCCGCTCTCACCGCCGTTTCTGCCGTTTCTGCGTCGCGGATTTCTCCTACCATGATCACATCAGGATCTTGGCGCAAAATTGCCCGTAACCCTGCCGCAAAGGTCATTCCCGCCGCTTCATGGACTTGAGTTTGAGTAATCCGGGGTAATAAATACTCTACGGGGTCTTCTACAGTCACTACATTAATATGTTCGTTAGCCACCGCTTGCAAACTGGTGTACAAAGTGCTAGTTTTCCCTGAACCTGTTGGGCCAGTGAGAATAACCATCCCTTGGGGCTGCTTTAACCAGCTTTTGTAAATTGTTAAAGTTTCTTGAGAAAATCCTAAATTGTTAATGTCTGAAAAAGGATTTTTTCTCGGTAGCAAACGAATAACAGCTTTTTCACCATTTACACAGGGAAGGGTGCTGACGCGCATATCCATTCCTAGCTCCGTTTCTTCCTGGGAAGCATATTTTTCGCCTATACGTCCATCTTGAGGGCGGCGGCTGTCGGAAATGTCTATAGCAGACATCACTTTGAGCGCTACAATTACTCTGCGACTAAGTTCGGCGGGAAGGGTTGTAATATCTCGCAGTACGCCGTCAATGCGGTAACGAACTCTTAAACCGTCGGTCATTGGCTCTAAATGAATGTCGCTTGCCCGGTTACGCAAGGCTCCAGAAATCAGGGTTTTGATCCGCCCAATTTGGTCAGCCGCTTTGGAAAGATATAGTTCAGTGGTTTCACTAATATTTTCTTGTTCGTACTCTCCCGTTAGGGGGTTGACTAAAGGAGCCGAGCTAAGATTATTTACATTGAGATTTTGAGTATGAAACCAGGCGCGGTAACTTTTATTAGAAATAGGAATAACTTTGATCTGGCTGTCAGTGCGATCGCCCAAATTACTAATTATTTCTGGGCTTAAATTAACCGGACTACCTAAGTAATAACAGCCACGCCACAATAATAAAGGAATTGCTGGCGGTAAAGAAGTGCGATCGCTAAAGTGTCGTAAAAATCTTAAGCTCACATCCCGGTCAAGCAAGGCTTGATTTACTGTTCCTTGCTCGTCCACCAGAAGTTGCAGCGCTTGGGCGCAATTAATTTCTTGAGCTTTCAGTTTTTGCCAAGCGGAAATCTTTGGAGGTAAAGTCTGCATATTTATTGGTAAATTCACTGACTTAATTTAACTCTAGTATAAAAAATTTCAAGTTATATTATTGGTACTTGACAATAACCTGACCTTTGCCATGCTATTTATTAATTTCTATGCAACAATTTTAGATCAAAAACTCCGGCGTGCGATCGGGCGATCGCAAAAATTACCTTAATTACCTTCAATAAAAAAACTTGGAGTTTTTACCCCAAGTCTTCTAAATAACCGCAATCTAAAGAGTTAAAGACTGAGCATTTGTTTCAATCAATTTTGCCAAGTCCTTCAAAAATGCCGCCGCCGTAGCACCATAAATAATCCGGTGGTCGCAAGTAATATTTACCTGCATTTGTGGTTTTACGCCCAGCAGACCATCAGGGCTTGCTACAACTTGATTTCGCGCTGCACCAATAGCTAAAATCGAGCCTTGTCCGGGAGGCAAAATCGCATCAAAGCGATCTACACCAAACATTCCCAGATTCGACAAAGTAAAAGTACCACTATTGTACTCCTCTGGTTGTAACTGCTTGGCTCTGGCTCTTTCAACTAAAGATTTCCAGTTGCGCGACAAGGAATAAATATCAACCTTATCAGCATTTTGCAATACGGGCGTAATTAATCCACCATCATCCATAGCTACCGCTACAGCAATATTGATATTGGGATGATAAACAATTTTTTGCTCCGAGTAGCTGGCATTAACTAAAGGATGCTTTTGTAAAGTAACAGCAACGGCTTTGGCAAGCAGCGCCGTCATCGTCACGCCTTTAGACTTAATCTGCTTGTACAGCGCATCCAACCCCTCGGTAGTAATGGTATAGCCTACATGAAAAATTGGTACTTGCAAGCTTGCCATCATATTTCGCACTACCGCGTTTTGTAGCGTGTTCATCGACACTACTTGACCGGGCGCATTGGTACTAATAGCAGTGTGAGTAGGTAAGGGCGGCGCAGTAATGACCGGAGGGGGTGTTACTGGGGTAGCAGCAGGTGGCTGGCTAGGATTTGCCGCCGCTTCTACATCCTCAGCGACGATGCGCCCAAAAGGCCCGCTACCTGTGAGGCTGCTTAAATCAACTTTCATTTCTTTGGCTAACTTCCGGGCGCGGGGAGAAACCATAATTCTAGTTTCCTCAACCTTTGAGCCATTTTGTGCGGAAGTAGGAATTTCTATTGTGTTAGCAATATCTGCCACCTGTCCAGGAGACGTGGTAGCGTCAGTGGTAGCATTGCTTGGAGTAGCTTGCTGCTTGGCGATCGCAATTTCTGCTTCAGTTTCGGCAATTAAGGCGATCGCACTTCCTACAGGAGCCGTAGCGCCAGATTCTACTAAGATAGTCGCTATATAACCTTCATAGAAGGTTTCTACATCCATATCCGCTTTATCTGATTCCACTACTACTACTGTTTCGCCTTTTTCTACTTTGTCCCCTGGCGACTTTACCCAAGAGACAATTTTGCCCTCCGTCATGGTGGAACTCAAAGCAGGCATAAATACTTCGTGAATCATTTGTAACCTTGAAGCAATAAGCGATTAATTTTAATTATCAAAGAAGACTTGTATTGTATCTCTCTCTAGGCGATCGCAGACGTTCGGGTCGAACGTCTGGATTAAGCTTAAATATCTCCCCGGATTTCTTCGACTATGCCATCGCGCAGGAGAATTTCTACCTGCATTTTGCTAATCAAGTTGTCTCCAGGTTGAACGCTAAATAACCCTTCAAGTTGAAATTGGTTAACTTCTTGCTCCATTTCTAATAGCTGCACTTGCTGGAGATTCTGCAAACTTTGGTTTTTTTGCTCTAATAGTTCGCTTTTTTTCTCATTGACTTGAATTTGGATACCTTCAATTTGTTGTAGCGTCTGCGGGCCTGGGGGTTGCAGGCTTTGCTTTTGAATTTCTGAAATTGCTCTTTGTCCTTGCATTTCTAATTGCTGCAATTGACCGTCTACTTGGTTAATTTGACCTTGCAATTGTTGCTGAATTTCGTCTTTCCAACGTGGAGTTACTACAGCTTTGACATTAATCGGGCGTTTTAGGGTCAGTTGAGTGGGGGAAATATCCATAAAATCACAGCACAATTACTACTTTTAAGTTGCTTTAAGCAAACATCTTGTCAATAATATCGTGGTAGCGATCCATCACAACAGATCGTTTAATCTTCAATGTTTGGGTCATTGTGCCATTTTCAATTGAAAAAGGTTCACCAATTAGCTTAAACGTACTAATTCGCTCATCTGCGCGATAACCAGGGCGACTTTGGACTTCTCGGTTCAACTCTTGCCGATATAAGTCTTGAATTGCTTTGCTATCAAGGTTATTAGCAGATATTTCTATTTTTTGGGTAGCCGCCCATTGTTGCAAAGCGTCTTCGTTGGGGACAATTAAAGCGCCCAGAGATCGCATATCTTGCCCGACTAACATAATTTGGTCAATGTAAGGCGATCGCAAACAAGCATTTTCTATTGGCTGCGGTTCGATATTTTCCCCGTTACTCAAAACAATAGTATCTTTAGCCCGTCCAGTAATAATTAAATCGTTTTGACTTGAAACCCAGCCCAAATCTCCTGTATTAAACCAGCCTTGAGAATTAATTGCCTTTGCAGTAGCTTCAGGATTTTTGTAATAACCCTGCATTACTTGATTTCCACGAATCATCACTAAGCCTTTTTTGCCCACAGGTAGAGGTAGATGTGTTTCAAGTTCGACAATTTGCGTTTCAGTATGGGGCAAAGGTTGACCATCAGCACCGCGCAAGTTGCGCCAAGTCCGCCGCACATGAGTAATAGGAGAGGTTTCTGTTAAACCGTAACCGCCTAAAATGTCAACGCCAACAATTTCGTAAAAATCCTCCAAGTGTTCCGCAATCGAACCGCCACCACTTACTAAAAACTTAACTTTTCCTCCCGTTGCTTCTCGTACCTGCTTGTATACTATTTTGTCTGCTAACTGATGAATCAAACCTAAAGGAATCGATATTACACTCGCCCAAATTTTTGCAAATACTGAGGGGGAAAGATTGTTTAAATTTAAGCCTTGGACGAGGCGACGCGCCATAATATAGCGTTGACTTTGAGCAAAGAAAAAGTTGATTAAACGTTGTTTATTAGTAGGTTGCTCTCGAAATTGCTTTTGTACGCCTTCGTAAATAGACTCCCATAATCGCGGTACACCCACCATATAAGAGGGTTTAAAGTCTTTAAAGTCTTTTTTGACGTAACGAATATTTGTATATACCTGCGTGCAGCCGTGAGCGAGAATAAAGTATTCAAAACTGCGTTCGTAACAGTGCCAAATCGGTAAAATACTCATGACTACTTCCCCTGGCTGCGGCTCAACTACCGCACTCGCGCCAAAAACCTGGGATAACAAGTTACGATGACTGAGCATAACTCCCTTTGGTTGCCCTGAAGTGCCAGAAGTGTACATCAAAGTAGCTAAATCTTCTTTATGGTGTTGCACGGGTTGTAAACTATGACTTGCACCTAAAGAAATCACCTGAGAATAGTTAAGGATTTTTGTATTCGCAATTTGTAATGGCTGTTCGTCAGAGAGTAAAATTGCCAGGTTTACGGGGAGTTTGCTATCAGTTAGCAGTTTTTGCAGTGTTGCTTTGTCTTGCACTACCAGCGCTACGCTATCGCTATGAGAGAGGATATATAGTAGCTCCTCGCGGTCGGCTTGCGCGCCCCGGACAGCATTTGTCGCCCCTGCGGTCATGATACCTTGATCGGCAACGAGCCAGCGTGGTTGATTTTCGGCAAATAAGGCAATGCGATCGCCCATTTTTATTCCCAAGGCTTGCAATCCGGCGGCAAACTGCCCAATCTGTTGGTATAACTGACTATAAGTTAAAACTACTTCCGGCTGGACGTGGGGATCTCTGAGGGCAATTGTATCGCCAAAATTTTGAATTGCGATCGCCCATATTTCTGGGATAGATTGCACGTTGGCGTAATCAGCAGTACGTTTTGAGGGGCTATTTAACATAACTAAATCGCCAGATAAATTTATTTATTTATACTTTACTATTGGTTATGCCGAAAATAGTTATCTTAGCTAGACAGATTAATGAGTGGCTGTATTTAATGGCGCTTAATTAAGATTGCTTTTATTCCTGCCGCCATTGCTCCTTGATAATCTTCCTCAAAACTATCGCCAATGTGCCATGCGTCGGCAGCTTGGCAGTTATGCTTATCTAAGCTATCTATAAAAATTTGTTTATTTGGTTTGGCAGCACTCACTTCGGTAGAAATAGTAATAGATGTAAAAAAGTCGATTATGTGTAGAGATTCTAAAACTAAATAAAGCCGCGAATCAAAATTTGAGATTATACCTAATTCAATATTGCGTTTTTTCCAACTTTTTAAAGTGGGAATAACATCTCCGTATAAAAGCCAAGGTTTAACTGTAGCAAAGTGGCTGTAAAGTTGTTCAAAAAACTTAGAGAAATCTGCAAATTGGTTAACGGCTCCTACTTGTTGAAATGTCTCTAGAGCTACCATTTGCCACCATTCAAATTCATAATTAGGAATATCCTCAAGTTTTACTCCTGGAAATATTGGCGGCGGCGCAGCCGCAAAGCTTTTAATAAACGCAGCATTTACTGCTGTCTCAGATACTTCAACGCCAAATTGTCCCGCAATATTTGCATAAACTTTACCAACACTGCCTTTAACGCCGAATAACGTACCAACGGCATCTAAAAAAATTACTTTAGGCTGTTTCATAACGATCTAACATTCAATTTTATAATTAAAAATCCCACAAATCCACCTATCAAGTTTACACCCATATCATATATAGTATCTGAATAATAAAGTGCAAACTTACTGGAACTAATTGGCTGACAACATACTCGCAAGAAAAATTCAAAAAACTCATTTAAGTTGCCAATCAAGCAAATTAAACCTAATATAAAAATCAGATTTTGCCACCATTTTAAGCTATGCCAAATATTGATATATATGGGTAATAAAATGATGCTAACTCCCACCGCCGAGCAAAAATGTTCTAATCGATTGAGCCAAAACCAAGAATAGGGAATGATATTCTTTTGAATCATCCAAGTTAGCCAGGTTTCAGTTATAGGAAATACAAAAGCTGTTACTATATATAATTTATGTTCGCTAATAGATAGATTTTTTTCTAGATTTGATAATCTAAAAATAAAAAATACTGCAAACCAAATACATCCTAGTAATACCCAGTTGGAAAATACTGTTAAAGAAAATGAAATTATTAAACCAGCGAATATAATCCAAAATACGTTAGATTTAAAAATATTGACCATTTTTATAGGTTTAAAACATACATATTAGCTGTTTTAACAAAAAAATAACTTGAGGTTTAAAAGTTTTTGGTGTTCGAGGATTGTTTACTAAGTTTTTGGGAAAGTAGGTGGAGAGTTGATCCCCCCTAACCCCCCTTTTTAAGGGGGGGAAAATATAAGGCTTAGAGATATTATTTATTATTGAAAAACGTGAGAAAATATTATGCTCAGAAATATTATTCACCTTTACAAAAGCGTGGATAATCTAAGCCTAAGAAATATTATCCCCCCTTAAAAAAGGGGGGCTGGGGGGGATCTTACCGAATCGCAATTTACCAACCATACCTTTCAAAACCTGTTATAAAGCAATATTTAACTTGCTCAACTTTAATTTGTCAAACTATCGACAATCGGCTGAGTAATCCAATTTAACCCTACTTTTAATTGATGCCCCAAAGTAGGCATCCGGTAAAGATAAGCAAGGCGACGAGCAACGTAAGCTAAAGATCCGTCTAGTTTTATTCCTAAACCTGCAAAAGTGGCGCTGTTTGTGCCTAACGTCATCATCTCACCTAAATGCTGATAGCGGAAAGGCAGCAAAGGTCTATCTGTAAGCGAAGCCCAAATATTCCAACCAACGTAATCGGCTTGTTGAAAAGCAGATTGAGCAGTAGTTGGTACTTGCTTACCATCCGCATCAATGCAATCGGCTAAATCGCCCAAAGCAAAGATTTCTGGATGATCTATAGCTTGTAATGTAGTTGTAGTAGTAATTTGATTTCTACCGTTGTGCTTGAGTGGAAGACTTTGTACTACTGGATTTACCCGCGTCCCTACAGTCCAAATTACCAACTCTACAGGAATTGTATCTACTTGATTTTTGTATTCTAAAGCGATCGCATCACTGGTAATTGATTCTACTTTAGTTTCCAAATCAACCCACACTCCCCGCGCTTCTAAAGCTTTAGTTGCTGTTGTCCGGTTAAATTCTGGCGATGTCCGCAAAATTTGGTCGCTTAATTCTACTAGCCGCAATCTACCCCGCTCTTTTAAACGTTCTGACAGCTTACACGCCAGTTCTACACCGCTATAACCTGCCCCGACAATAGCAACCCGAATTTTATCAATTTGGGAGCTTTCCAGCATTCGCAGGCGTTGTTCTAGGCTGTAGGCATCGGTAACAGTCCGAAAAGGAAAGGCGTGGGAAGTAGCGCCGGGAACCATATCTAGCGGAGTTTCTCCCCCTAGAGCTAAAACTAAGCGATCGTAGGGAATCTCACTTTCATCAAGTAAAGAAACTCGTTGTTCGTCCGTATTAATATCGGCAACTTCTCCTTGCAAGCAGCGAACGCCCGTATTAGCCAGAATTTCTACAAAAGGCGGGGCAATTTCCCACGTTTGCAATTCTCCGGTGAGCAGTTCGTACAGTAAAGGAGAGAATAAAAAGCGATCGCTTTTATCGACTAAAACAATTTCTGGCTTTTGCGAGGCTTCCCAAGGTAATTGGCTAAGACGCAGTGCTGTGTAAAGACCGCCAAAGCCTCCACCTAATATACATATGCGTGCAGGTTGCTGGGTTGTCATACTAAAGAGGTTATGCCTAGTGTCTTCTTCCAAGATAGCAAGGCTGATTGAGGAGAGTAAGATTCTCAAGACTTAGAGG
>CAJQOK010000323.1 GCA_905479905.1 uncultured Aliterella sp. | reverse complement strand
ACATCCACCACAGAAAAACCCGAACCAACTGTCGCAAAACCAAGTTATGTTAAGCTTGCCATGCGAAATATGGTACAGAAAGGGGGAACTTCTTTACAGCATTTTGCCTTGACAGCGATCGCATTAGTAGCTGTACTGGTAGGGCTTGCCTACCTGACACACTAAAGAAATGGAGAAAATCTGTCAAGTAGAAGTAAACGTTCAAGACTGCCGCATTGATGAATTGCCCCCACAATCAGAGTCAATCACTCTTTGGGAAAAGTGGTTTGAGTGCTGGATTACAGATTTAAAATCTCAATTACCTGCGGCAAATACTTACGAGCTTAGTTTGCGCTTAACTAATGATGCCGAAATGAGAATTTTTAATCATCAATACCGCGAGCAAGATAAACCTACCGATGTCTTGGCTTTTGCAGCTTTAGAAGCAGATTTTCCCATGAATGAAGAAATGCGATCGCAACTGCCGCTATACCTTGGTGATATTGTTATCTCAGTAGATACCGCGAATCGGCAAGCTACTGAGCAGGGACATCCACTGCAAACAGAATTAGCTTGGCTGGCAACTCACGGTTTACTGCACCTTTTGGGTTGGGATCATCCTGATGAAACTAGCCTATTACAGATGCTAGAGCGGCAAGCTGTTTTGTTGCAACTGATTGGGCTAACCATTAATGGCGACTACAATCCCTAAAACCAGTAATTTGCCCGTGACCCAAGCAAAACTGCTATAGCTATTAACCTCACAACTACTTTTTCTGCTGTCGTCTCCTGTCTATGCCTCAAAACCCTCCGACATCAACGCCCAGCCGCCCAGAAAAGGTTGCTCCAGTGCGCGAGTTATCTTGGCTTGTAGCTGCAAATTTATTTGTTAGTTTTAAATACGCTTGGTGTGGAATAACTTACGCTTTTCAAACTCAGCGTAACTTTCGCATTCATGTAGGGGTAGGTGTTTTGGCTATGGGGTTAGCAATTTTTTTACAATTGCCACATCTTGAAATGGCAGTAATTGGGCTAACCAGTGGTTTAGTGTTAGTGATGGAATTACTCAATACCGCGATAGAATCGGTGGTCGATTTGGCTGTTAAGCAGTCTTACCACGATTTAGCCAAAATAGCTAAAGACTGTGCGGCGGCGGCAGTTTTGGTTTCCGCGCTCGTAGCGGTTTTAGTTGCAGGAGTTTTAATTATGCCGCCATTGATGGTGCTGATGCGAAGTCTTTGGGCGTAAAGAATAAGCTAATTTTGCAGCGCTACTAAACCTAAACTAGGAGAAAATTGAGTTTTGATTATAGTTATTGATAATTACGATAGCTTTACTTATAACTTGGTGCAGTATTTAGGGGAACTAGGGGCAGAGTTTCCTGTTGCTTCAGTTATTCAAGTTTACCGCAACGACCAAATTTCCTTGGAACAAATCCGCCAATTGCAGCCACAGGGGATTGTAATTTCTCCAGGCCCCGGTCGCCCGGAAGATGCGGGGATTTCTTTAGAGATAATTCGCCAACTAGGGCAAACTGTGCCTATTTTGGGTGTGTGTTTGGGTCATCAAAGTATCGGGCAAGTTTTTGGGGGTCAAATAGTCTCGGCTCCAGAATTAATGCACGGTAAAACCTCCCAAGTAACTCATACTGGTGAAGGGGTTTTTCGCGGTTTAGATAATCCTATGACCGCAACTCGATATCATAGTTTAGTCATTGAGCCGCAAACTTGCCCGGAAGTGCTTGAAATTACAGCGTGGGTAGAAGATGGCACGATTATGGGAGTTAGGCATCGCAATTACCCCCATATTGAAGGCGTACAGTTTCACCCCGAAAGCGTACTAACTACTTTGGGTAAGCAATTGTTACGCAACTTTTTGACACAACTACAGTCGTCCATAGGGTGAGGATAAATTGATGAAACGGCGACAAGTATTAGGTTATGCAGGGGCGGGGTTGGCAACAACGCTGTTGACAAGTTTGAGTGCGACAGCGCAAACCGGGGAATCGTTAGCAGTACAATGGTTGGGTCATACTTGCTTTTTGTTTAGTAGTGGCAAAACGCGAATTTTGGTTAATCCATTTCGGACACTTGGTTGTACGGCAAAATACCGCGCTCCTAAAGTGGAATCGGGTTTAGTGCTAGTAAGTAGTCAATTGTTGGATGAGGGAGCCATAGAAGGGCTGCCAGGTAAGCCTCAGCTAATTTACGAGCCTGGGGTATATCGATATAATAACATTCAAGTCCAAGGAATTAATACTTTCCACGATCGCAATAATGGGCGAAGATTCGGCAATAATGTAGTTTGGCGCTGGAAGCAAGCTGGAATTAATATCTTGCATATGGGTGGCGCGGCGGCTCCGATTACGATTGAACAAAAAATTCTCATGGGTCGTCCTGATGTGCTGTTAATTCCTGTTGGCGGTGGTGTTAAAGCTTACAATCCAACGGAGGCTCAAGCAGCGATTCAAGAGCTTAATCCAAAGTTAGTGATTCCGACTCATTACAGAACCCAAGCGGCGGATAGTAGTAGTTGCGACCTGGTGGCGGTAGACCAGTTTTTGGAATTAATGAAGGGTGTTGCTGTGCGTCGCGCTGATAGCGATACAGTGACAATTAGTGCTGGCAACTTGCCTCAAAAAGATATGGCAATTCAGTTACTAAGTTACAAATTCTAAGCATTGCGATCGCATTTTTTTAGAGACGTTTTAGAATTGTTTAACTAAAACGTCTTTTTCTGGATCTATTTTAAAAAATTCACGATCACGTAACAACACTGTCATAGCAACTTCACACCAGGGTTATAGATTGATAAGAGTAAGCAACTAATAATTGCGATCGCCCGATGAATCAACTTGAATGGAAGCGATCGCTAAATATATTACTCATATTCTTAAAATGAACAATCAAAAAACAGCTTCTTGGCGCAAAAGCGCTACTTATTTATCTCTGATACTCCTAGGTGCGGGAGCAACATTTTCTGGTAATTATTTAGTTGATAAAATCCAAAGCGAGCCAGCAATCGCCGCTCCAGCTATTAGTAATAATACGATTGCTCAATTACCCGGTGCGACTAATACTAACTTTGTTACCTCGGTAGTAGAGCAAGTAGGCCCGGCGGTTGTCCGCATCAATGCTTCGCGCACGGTAACGCGCAACATACCAAACGATCCGCGCTTGCGCCGCTTCTTTGGCAATGATTTACCGCGATCGGCAAGTAGAGTTGAAAGAGGAACCGGATCGGGCTTTATTATTAGCAAAGATGGACAGATTTTAACTAATGCCCACGTAGTTGATGGGGCGACAAATGTAAGTGTAATCTTAAAAGATGGTCGGCGCTTTACTGGTAAAGTGTTAGGCACTGATCCGGTAACGGATGTAGCTGTAATTAAGATTCAAGCCGATAACTTACCTACAGCGACTCTAGGCAATTCTGACGGGTTAAAACCTGGAGAATGGGCGATCGCCATTGGCAATCCTTTAGGACTTGATAGCACCGTCACCACTGGAATTATCAGTGCTACAGGTCGTTCTAGCAGCGCTGTAGGTGTACCTGATAAGCGGGTGGCATTTATTCAAACCGATGCAGCAATTAACCCCGGCAACTCTGGAGGCCCGCTATTAAATCAGCGCGGTGAAGTCATAGGGATGAATACAGCAATTATTCAAGGTACGCAAGGATTAGGTTTTGCTATTCCTATTAATACGGCGGGAAGAATTGCCAATCAATTAATTGCTGAAGGTAAAGTCGAACATCCTTATCTGGGAATTGAAATGGTTGCCCTTACGCCAGAAATCAAGCAAAATTTTAATAGCGCTCCCGATAGCGGCTTTACAATTGCCGAAGATCAAGGTGTGTTAGTCGTCCGTGTTTTACCTAATTCACCCGCCGCCACTTCTGGTTTAAAAGCTGGGGATGTAATTCAAAAGCTTAATGGTCAAGCCGTAACCGATGCGGAGAGCATTCAAAAAGCTGTAGAAGATACATCTGTCGGTGGAAACTTGCGCTTAGACTTGCGCCGCAACGGGCAAACCCTGGATTTAGCGGTACGTCCCGGCGCACTACCGCAGAACGTTCAGTAACTAAGCTAAAGGTAGAAAGAATTTAAACGTACTACCTTTACCAAACTTACTTTCGACCGAGATTTCGCCGCCTTGCAACTCCACTAGACGGCGAGATATAGCAAGCCCAATGCCTGTACCGCCTGAATGACGCGATCGCGATCTATCCGCCCGATAAAAACGCTCGAATATATGGGGTAAATGTTCTGAAGCAATCCCAATTCCTGTATCTGTTACTGCTACCCACAATTTACCCGTTTCAGCCCAAGCAGACAGGGTAATCGAGCCAGAAATTGTATAAAGCAAAGCATTGCCGAGTAAATTAACCAATATTTGCTCGGTTCGGTCTATATCTGCCCATACTAGCGGCAATTGGGGCGGACAGTCTAAAAGCAAAATGGGGCTTTCTTCATGCAATTGGTCGGCGAATCTTTGCACTAAAGAGGCTAGTAAAGGACGGATATTGAGAGACTGCAAATTAATTGCTAGATAGCCTGCTTCGGCTTTGGAAAGCTCTTGTAAATCGTTAACTAACCGCTCTAAACGCTTGGTTTCGCTGGATAGCCGCAAATAAATTTCCGCCGAAGGCTCTATTCCTCCCTCGGCTAATTCTTCTAAATATCCCCGGACAATTGTAAGCGGGGTTCGCAATTCGTGGGTTAAGTCGCTAATAAGTTCGCGCCGCCGTTGTTCTACACCTTCTAAACTAGCGGTCATGTGGTTAAAACTAGCACTAAGGCGATCAAGTTCGGGAATGTCGCTATTTGGCAAACGTCGATCTAGCTGTCCGGCGGCGATTTGGCGGGTGATTTGTTCCATTTGGGTCAAACTCTGGACAATGCGCCGCGACACCCAATAACTCAAGGCTCCCGATGCTGTTGTGCTGACAACTAAAGACCAAAGCGTACCGCGATACCAAGCATTTTCAAATCCTTCAATTAGTTGGGGACGAGCGTAACGCAAGCGATAACCTGTACCTTCTAACTGTTCTAAACGTAAAACAAAAAAGCGGGGTGAAGAAACTTTACCAATAATTACTAAACTGAGAATGCCTACAAGCATTACAAGTAGGTGAGAAAAAAATAAACGCGATCGCAAATTCACTTGTTAAAGTTTTTTTAGGATAGGTTGACCATTAACTAGCCGAATCTTCAAACTTATAACCCACACCAACAATAGTTTTAATAAAAGTTGGATTGCTAGAATCTGGCTCAATTTTTTTCCGCAATCGGGCAACATGAGTATCTACAACTCTTTCATCGCCAAAAAAATCGCTACCCCAAAGTTTATCTATTAACTGAGTACGATTCCAAACTCGTCCGGGATTGCTGACAAATAGTGTTAATAAGTTAAATTCTAAAGTTGTCAAATCGAGAATTTCTCCCGCCCCCGCCGTTAATTTGCGACTAGCCGAGCGTCCATCTAGATCAATGATAAAGTGTCCCGTCTTATATCCTTGATTTTGCCCTCCTTGGCGAAGACTGCGGCGCAATAACGCTCTAACTCTAGCAACTAATTCTCTGGGACTAAAAGGTTTGACTAAATAATCATCCGCGCCTGTAGATAAACCAATAACTCGATCTATTTCCTCACCTTTAGCCGTCAGCATCAAAATATAAGGATCTTTTGCTCCTGGTTTTTGCCGAATTCTGGCACATAATTCTAGCCCATCTAATCCAGGTAGCATTAAGTCAAGGATAATTAAATCTGGCTGTTGCTCTTGAATTACCCGCAGTGCAGTTAAACCATCCTGGCTAGTGTGGCAAACAAATCCTTCTTTTTCTAAAGATAGTTGGATTAATCTAGCTATTTCCGG
>CAJQOK010000322.1 GCA_905479905.1 uncultured Aliterella sp. | reverse complement strand
TAGAATTTGACAAAACATTTAAATCCGATATGGGGCCGGATCTGTACGTGATCTTACACCGTGCGGCTACCTTGCCTAAGGGTGGATTAAAAGAGCCTGATTATGTTACTGTTGGTCGCTTACAAAAAGTTAGTGGTACTCAACGTTATGCTATTCCTAATAATGTCAACTTGGCAAACTATCGCACTGTAGCTGTATGGTGTCGAATGTTTAATGCTACTTTTGGTTATGCTTTGTTACCCACGACATCTACAGCCCAGCGTTAATCATAGCTGTTTAAAGTGCGATCGCGGGTAGCTCATCACCTATCCGCACTCTCGATCACATTACTTTCCTTTCATAGTTAGAACGTGTCGGTCAAATTCTATTTTTACACTGAGGTTTCGTATGGTAGAACTCAAAGACGCTTTTACTTTATTGCATCCAGCGATCGCAGTTTTCTTTGTTTTTCCTCTCATTGGTATGGTAATTAACCTCGCATGGCAAACTCGTCAGCGCCGCTTGCAAACAAAAGCTGAGGGTAAAAGTAAAATTCCCCCCGTAGTTGGCGTTGAACATAATCGCTTGGGAAATTGGCTAACTTCCACTGTTGTCGGAATTGCTTTATTGGGAATCGCTCACCCAATTATTAAAAACATTTTGTCTAACGATTTAGTTAGTAAAAACTCCTTTCAAGTAGCATTTATTGGGCTGATGTTCGTTGCTACTATTGCCTCTTTGGTATTTCTTTACAAGTCGAGAGAAACACTATGGCGGGCTGTGTTTGCGACTTTAACAGGTGCAGGATTAGTTATTTTAGGCTGCCAAGATGGAGTTTATAGGCTTTCAAACCAGTGGTACTGGTCGCATTACTATATTGGGATTGTAGCGGCGTTATTGATGATTTTTTCCTTGGCGATCGCACCCTCTATTTATAAAGATAAATCCCATCGTTGGCGCATAGTTCACACCCTATTAAACTGCATTGCCTTACTACTATTTATCGGACAAGGACTAACCGGGACGCGAGACTTATTAGGGATTCCTCTAAGCTGGCAAGAGCCTTATATTTATCAGTGTGACTTTGCCAACAAAACTTGTCCTAGCCCACCACCAAAAGGATAGAAATTTATAGAGTAGCAGTGCAGAAAATCAAACAGATTTGGCAGAAAATAGATCCTTTTTCCTTACAAGTGCGGCTTACTATTGGCATCACTGCGGCTTTTGCTATAGGAGTGGGTAGTATTGCTCTGTGGACAACGTGGAAAATGCAGCAAATTTTAATTGATGGTCACAAGCAGAATATAGAGCAAATTGCTCGACGTTTGCCAGGTGACGTAGAAGTTTATAGCGAAATGTTTTCTTTAGAAATAGGGCTGCAAAAGGCAATCGCCAACCGTAGTACAGATAAAACTTTAATATGGGTTAAGGATAAGGATGGGACTAACTTAGGAGAAAACTTAGTTCCCAATGATGTTGCTTACACTAAATTGATATCATTAATGCGATCGCCTCTGAGGACCAGAGTATACAAGATTGGCGATCGCTATTTTGTTGTATGTGGCAAATTTTTACAAGTTAGAGGACAGCAATTAGGATTATTATTTGTAGCGCAAGATATCTCCTACGAACAACAGATGTTTTCATCCTTAGTTCAAAGTTTGGAGATTGTCAGCTTAATTGCTTTAATAATTATTACAATTGCGATCGCAATTTACATTAAAAAGTCGCTGCAACCATTGCGCCGTATTAGTCAACTAGCTGAAACCATATCGATAAACGATCTCAGTCAAGCCCGCTTACACCTCAACCGCGCCCCTACAGAAGTCAAAGAGTTAGCCCGTATCTGTGACATGATGTTAGACCGATTATCCGAGGCGTGGGAGCAACAGCGCCAATTTGTCGGTAATGTTTCCCATGAATTGCGAACACCTTTAACAATCGTGCATGGTTATTTGCAAAGCGTCCTCAAACGCGAAACTAATTTAACCCCGCCCCAGCGAGAAGCTTTAGAAACTGCTGCAACCGAAGCAGAAAGCACTATCCGTTTATTGCAAGACTTGCTCGATTTAGCTAGGGCAGATGCTGGTTACTTGCACATTCATCTTGAATCATTAGTTTTAAACGATTTAGTTGTAGAAGTAGCGGCAATGGCAATGCAACATACCGATCGGATTATTACTTTAGAGGCTGCTTACGAACAAATTTTAGTTGAAACTGATCGCAGCCGCCTGAAACAAGTATTAATAAATTTAATTGATAACGCCGTTAAGTATTCTGACTCCCACTTTGCGATCGCTGTAGTATTAGATTTAAAAGCACAAAGTGCGATAATTCATGTTTGCGATCGCGGTTTGGGCATTCCTTTGTCACAACAACATCTGATTTTTGAGCGTTTTTACCGTGTAGATGAAGTCCGCAATCGTTTCACTGGCGGCTGTGGCTTAGGTTTGTCGATTGTGAAAACTTTGGTTGATAGTATGGGCGGTAGCGTCACAGTCCGCTCCAAACTAGGAGAAGGTAGCACTTTCACCGTGACTCTACCCAGTGCAGGGTAAATTATGACAGCACATATTTTGCTCGTAGAAGACGAAATTAAATTGGCTAAATTTATTCAATTGGAATTAGGTTATGAAGGCTACGAAATTAGCGTAGTCCATGATGGTATAGCAGGATTAACCTCTGCGCGGGAATTACAAGTTGACTTAATTATTTTAGATTGGATGTTACCAGGGTTATCGGGCATAGAAATTTGCCGCCGCTTGCGGACTACAGGCGATAAAGTACCAATTATATTGTTAACAGCAAAAGACGAAGTAAGCGATCGCGTTGCTGGTTTAGACGCAGGTGCAGATGATTATTTAGTTAAACCTTTTAGCATTGAGGAATTGTTAGCCAGAATCCGCGCGCGGCTAAGACAAGGGCAAGAAATAGACGCAGATATGCTAGAGTTTGCAGACCTTAGTTTAAATCGGCGATCGCGGCAAGTATATCGCGGCGCAAGACTGATTGAATTAACTGCTAAAGAGTTTGATTTGCTCGAATATTTGCTAGTGCATCCTCGGCAAGTAATTACGCGCGATCGCATTTTAGAAAAAGTCTGGGGTTATGATTTTGTGGGCGACTCCAACATCATTGAAGTTTACATTCGTTATCTACGTTTGAAGTTGGAAGCAACGGGTGAAAAGCGTTTAGTTCAAACTATTCGTAGTGTGGGGTATGTGTTACGTGATTAGAGAATTTATAGTCAGTTTGTTACCCTCCTAAACGCATTGTTACGAGCAATTTATACACCTAGGGTCGTTACCTATCCAGTTTGATAATGTGAAACAAGGTACTATGAGAAAAACTTGGAACAGTCTGTATACATGGCTAAATTTAGGATTGAGCTTTTACGCAACTTTTAGCATAATTTTCTTTGCTAATCAGTACAAAAAGCAAGCAGAAATGCGGACTTTAATTAACCAAGCTAGAGATGCTTGGGTTGCTCGTGATGCTGAAGCCTTAGCACAGTTATTTACCCTTGATGGTGAAATTATCGTCCCAGGACAAAGGTGGCAAGGGCAAGTAAAAATTAGAGAAGAAGTCACCCGTTTTGCTCATCATTACTCAGACGTGAAAATTGACATTAAGCGCATTATAGTTGAAGACAATCAAGCCTCTATAGAGTGGGGCTACGAAGATACGGAAAAGGCAACCAACCTTCGTAATAAAGCTGATGATGTAATTATCGTTGATTTTAAAGATGGGCGAATTAGCCGATGGCGTGAATATTTTGACACTAAAACTCCACTGATTCCTTGAATTTTAAGTTTTAATTAGGCAGTGTATTTATTCGCTATCTAAAGCCGAGTAGAGCGACTGGATTAACCTACTTAAGTTTCATTTCGGTACTAACCTTAAAAAAAGTGACGAATTAATCAGACGTATCGTAGTTTCCTGATTAGATTAAATTTCAAATAAAATAAAAATCATCATATGAAAAATTCTAATCTTAGTAAAAAAACCTTAAACAATCGCGATCGCCCACCGCAGGTTATGCAGCCCCAACTAGCAACGATACTGCTACTGGGTATTGTATTTCTATCTGGTGCAGGTGTTGCAGCTTGGTTTGCAGGGGTGGGGATAATTCAGCAAATTTTTACCCAAATTCAGTTAATGCAAGATAACCCACCGATGTGGCTAGAAGCGCCAATGGTAGCGGGAAAATATTTACTCGCGCCTACGATAATGCTATTTTTAATTGCGATCGCCGTGATGAAAATTTCTCCTCTTCCTCAAACTTGGTCGCGGGTGCTAGTAGTGTGCATTTTATTAGGTTTGACCATTCGTTATATTTTATGGCGAAGTCTTTCTACTTTAAATGTAGCCGATCCCCTCAATGGCTTCTTTAGCTTGGGGTTGTTTCTTCTAGAAATGTTACTGCTTGTAAATGCCATACTCCAGTTATTTTTGATGCTAAGAGTGAAAAATCGCCAACGTGAGGCAGATTCTTTAACTTTGCAGGTTTTAGATGGTAGCTTCTATCCATCTGTTGATATTTTAATTCCCACTTATGATGAGCCAGAATTTATAGTGCGGCGCACAATAATTGGTTGCCAAGCTATTAATTACACTGACAAAAAAATATATTTACTTGACGATACTAGACGTTCAGAAATGAAGCAACTGGCATTAGAGTTAGGTTGTGAGTATCTAGCTCGTCCTGATAATCTTTACGCTAAAGCCGGAAACCTAAATCATGCTCTTCCCCAAACTAATGGAGAGTTAATTGTTGTTTTCGATGCAGATTTTGTTCCTACTAAAAACTTTCTGATTCGCACAGTGGGATTTTTTCAAGATGAGAAGATAGCCCTTGTTCAAACTCCGCAAAGCTTTTACAACATTGACCCAATTGCCCGTAACTTAGGGTTGGAAAATGTGTTAGCGCCGGAAGAAGAAGTATTTTACAGGCAAATTCAGCCAATTCGGGATGCTGCGGGTAGTGTGGTCTGTTCGGGAACCTCTTTTGTTGTCCGGCGCAGCGCTCTTGAAGCAGTTGGAGGTTTTGTTACTGATTCCGTAAGTGAGGATTATTTTACAGGCATTCGCATATCTGCTCTAGGATATCGTTTAGTTTATCTAGATGAGAAATTAAGTGCTGGTTTAGCTGCGGAAAACATAGCTGCCCATGCACTACAGCGATTGCGCTGGGGAAGGGGAACACTACAAGCATTTTTTATTAAAGCTAATCCTTTGACTATCCCCGGACTTAAACCATTACAAAGATTAGGACACTTAGAAGGGTTACTGCATTGGTTTACCAGCATCTCTCGTGGAGGATTTCTGATTATACCTTTAGCTTATTCATTTTTAGGGGTTGTTCCTCTTAAAGCCGCCCCTACCGAATTGCTGTATTTCTTTTTGCCCTATTACGTAGTGCAATTAACAGTATTTTCTTGGTTAAACCAACGTTCTCGTTCAGCATTGCTGTCAGATATTTACACGTTGGTGCTAACTTTACCTTTGGTAACGACGGTTATTCAAGTAATGCTAAATCCCTTTTCAAAAGGTTTTAATGTAACGCCAAAAGGAACTCGCAACGACAACTTTTATTTCAACTGGAGATTAGCCTGGCCTTTAATCATCTTATTTGTTTTTACAGCAGTGAGCTTATGGTGGAATTTAGGTATGTCGGTGATGAGGGGAGCGATGATGCCAGCAATGGCACCAGAAATTGCGGAGCAACTTAGAGGTATTAATTTAGGCTGGATTTGGAGTGCTTACAATCTGCTATTAATTGGTGTTTCTTTACTAATACTATTAGACGTTCCTAAACCCGATTTACACGAATGGTTCGATCTGCGGCGGTCAGTGCGGTTAGAGGTCGATGGACAAACCTTGTGGGGCGTGACAACAAAAATTTCTGAAGTTGGTGCTGAAGTCGCGCTTACTCAGTTAGGGCTTCCGATTCTTCCCAGGGGAGAAACATTACCAGTAACCATAGAAATTCTAGAAGAAAAGATGCTTTTGCAAGGACAAATTACTCAAACTGGGGTCAGCGATCGCTTTCCTAGCGTGCAAATAGTATTCGAGCAGGTGAACCCCTCTCAACATAGAGTCTTAGTAGAGATGTTGTTTTGTCGTCCCGGACAGTGGAAACGTCAAAATACACCCGGAGAATTACAATCTCTATGGTTGCTATTGAAGATATTACTTAAGCCCAGAGTATTATT
>CAJQOK010000321.1 GCA_905479905.1 uncultured Aliterella sp. | reverse complement strand
AGGAGTATTGGTTTTACTTGTTCCCTTGTTTGTACCACTGCCCGTAATGGCTTTGGGTTTATTTACTAGCGCCATTCAAGCACTGGTTTTTGCTACCCTAGCCGCCGCGTACATCCATGAAGCCCTAGAAGGGCATGGTGGAGAAGAAGAAGGACATTGACATTTGTCAGTTCCACGCTTCCCCCACCCATCAACGTCTGTTTGTTTAGTTTTGTACATTTAAAGTAAGGAAAATCATCATGGATCCATTAGTCGCTGCTGCTTCTGTAATCGCTGCTGCTTTAGCAATCGGTTTAGCTTCCATTGGCCCTGGTCTTGGTCAGGGAAATGCTGCTGGGCGCGCTGTAGAAGGTATTGCTCGTCAACCAGAAGCTGAAGGAAAAATTCGCGGTACTTTGCTACTAACCTTGGCTTTCATGGAATCGTTGACCATCTACGGTCTAGTTATTGCTCTAGTGTTGCTGTTTGCTAATCCTTTCGCTGCCTAAAAGGCAGATTTAGAGACGTGGAAATCGCGTCTCTAGCCAAAAGCCAGTTAATTTCGAGAGCGATTAAGGTAATTACCCAATCGGGTTTATTGAATTTATCAAGGGTTGAATGATGTTGCCTGTAATTAAAACTACTGTTCTAGTTGAAAGGGAAAACAATGTTTGATTTTGACGCTACTTTGCCGTTAATGGCATTGCAATTTCTCCTTCTAGCAGCCGTATTGAACGTAATTTTCTATAAGCCACTTACTAAAGTATTGGACGAGCGCACAAATTTTATTCGTAGTAGCAAAACGGATGCCCGCGAAATCCTGGCTAAAACCGAGCAATTGGCAGCCCAGTACAAGCAGCAGTTAAACGAAGCCCGAAAACAGGCTCAATTAGTCATTACTACTGCCCAAAACGAAGCTCAAACAATTGCTAATCAAAAAGTTGCTGAAGCTCAAAAAGAAGCTCAAAGCCAAAGAGAGCAAGCACAACAAGAAATAGACGCGCAAAAGATTGAAGCAATGCGCTCATTAGAGCAACAAGTAGATGCTCTAGGTCGGCAAATTATGGACAAACTGTTAGAGCCAGCTAGATAAAACAATTGCCACGCACTAACAACAAAATTTATTTTATTAGCAATCGAGCAGGGCAGTTGTAGATGAGTATAATCGGAAGTTATTTACTAACCGCCGCCGAAGCAAGCTTTGCCCACGCATCGGAAGTAGAAGCAGAAGGCGGTTTTGGTCTAAATCTTGATATTTTTGAAACAAATATCATCAATCTAGCAATTTTGATTGGGGCATTGGTTTATTTTGGCAAGGGGCTGTTGACCAAGATTTTGACAGAGCGCAAAGCCGGGATAACCATCGAAATTCAAGCGGCAGAAAAAAGTGCCAAAGAATCAGCAAAAGCCTTGTCTGAGGCGCAGCAAAAGCTAACTCAAGCTCAAGCTGAGGCGCAAAGAATCCGCCAAACTGCTGAAGAAAATGCCCAAATTGCCAAAGAAGCAATTTTAGCTCAAGCAGCCAAAGATGTGGAGCAGATGAAACAAATGGCGGCGAATGACTTGAGTACAGAAACGGAAAGAGCGATCGCAGATTTACGTCGTCAAGTAGTCGCCAAAGCTTTGCAGAAAGTAGAATCAGAGTTGCGTCAGCGAGTAGACAGCAACGTCGAGCAAAAATTATTAGACCGTAGCATAGCGCTATTAGGGAGTGAAGCCTAATGAAAGGAAGTAGCGGTATAAATTCGGAAGTAGTAATGCCTTACGCTCAGGCGCTAATGTCTTCGGCAAAATCACAAAATATTACTGAGGAAATTGGCGAAGATGTCCGATCTTTACTAAGTTTGCTGCAAAATTCTGACCAGTTACAGAACTTTGTAGCTAATCCTTTTGTTAAAGAGCAAGACAAAAAGCACGTATTAGAGCAAGTAATTGGCGATCGCGTCCATCCTTATTTGCGTAACTTTTTGCGAATACTCGTAGATCGGCGGCGAATTGTGCTGTTAGAAGGCATTTGTCAGCAGTATTTGAATCTTTTGCGCCAGCTAAATCAAACAGTTTTAGCTGAAGTAACTTCGGCAGTAGCACTAAGCGAAGCACAAATGCAATCGATTAAAGATAAAGTTAAAGCGATGACTAATGCCCGTGAAGTCGAGCTAGATATGAAACTTGATACAGAATTAATTGCTGGAGCGATCGTTAAAGTTGGCTCTCAGGTAATTGATGCTAGTCTTCGAGGTCAGTTGCGCCGCCTGTCTTTAAGCTTAACTAGCGCTAGTTAAGGTTTTAAATATTCCTTAAGTAGCTCAAGGCAATTTGAGCGGGAATTAAACCCCCTTTAACAGTCAAACAATCCTAAATCACAAAAGATAAACATGGCTATTAGTATTAGACCAGACGAAATTAGCAGCATTATTCAGCAGCAAATTGAGCAGTACGATCAAAACGTTAAAGTCGATAACGTTGGTACGGTATTGCAAGTAGGAGACGGGATCGCCCGGATCTACGGCCTAGAAAAAGCGATGGCTGGGGAATTACTCGAATTTGAAGATGGCTCGATTGGTATCGCCTTAAACCTTGAAGAAGACAACGTAGGCGCGGTATTGATGAGCGAAGGGCGAGATATTCAAGAAGGTAGCACCGTTAAGGCTACTGGAAAAATTGCTCAAGTCCCCGTCGGCGATGCAATGATTGGTAGAGTTGTAGATGCTCTAGCCCGTCCCATTGATGGCAAAGGCGATATTCAGACTACAGAAAGCCGTTTAATTGAATCCGGCGCACCCGGAATTATTGAGCGTCGTTCGGTATACGAACCGATGCAAACTGGGATCACAGCTATTGATGCGATGATTCCTGTAGGACGTGGACAACGGGAATTAATTATTGGCGATCGCCAAACGGGCA